>CAXTWJ010000468.1:0-2003 GCA_964247925.1 uncultured Sphingomonas sp. | reverse complement strand
CGCCGCGAACTGGGTGGGAGTGGAAAAGAGCGGCATCGTCGGACCTCCTGTTACGCAGGCACAACGATGCAGGGGCGTTACGGTTGCCTCAGAACGCGTCGCTGATCGAGCAGGCCGCGGGACCCAGGATGACGACGAACAGCGTCGGCAGGATGAACAGGATCAGCGGCACCGTCATGATCGCGGGCAGCCGCGCGGCCTTCTCCTCCGCGCGCATCATGCGCTCGTTGCGGAACTCGGCGGACAGGACGCGCAGCGCGCTGGCGAGCGGCGTGCCGTATTTCTCCGTCTGGATCATGGTGGTGACGACGCCCTTCACCGCATCCAGGTTGACGCGGGCGGCGAGGTTCTCGAACGCCTGGCGGCGTTCGGTGAGGAAGCCCAGCTCGATCGCGCACAGCGAGAATTCGTCGCCCAGCTCCGGATACGCGCGGCCCAGCTCGCGCGCGACGCGCTGGAACGCGGCATCGACGGTCAGGCCGGCCTCGGCGCAGATGACGAGCAGGTCGAGCGCGTCGGGCAGGCCCTTGCGGATCGCGTCCGAGCGCTTGTTGATCTTGTTGTTCAAGAACAGGTCGGGCGCCTTGTAGGCGAGGATGAACACGCCCGCGACCAGCCCATAGCGCTTGATCGGCCCCCAGGTCGGGAAGAAGTCGTGCACATAGACCAGCCAGATGATGAAGGCGCCGAACACGATCGGCAGCACCAGCCGCCCGAAGATCACCGCGACCGCCCATTCCTTTGAGCGGATGCCGGCCTGCATCAGCTTCTGCTGCGCGACCTTGACCTGACTGTCCTGCAGCACCTTCATGGAGCTGAGCACGGTGCGCATGCGGTCGGCGGTGTCGTTGCGCTGGACCAGCTTGGCGCGGCGCTTGGTGGACGCGGTGATGCCCGCCTTGAGCTGCTCGCGGCGGTCGTTGAGCGCCGTGACGCGCTTGACCATCGGATCGCGCACCGACGTCGCGGCATAGATCGCGACCAGCACCGCGAACGCGGCGACCCCCGACAGGAGCGTCGCCACCCAGATGACGTCGACGCCCAGGATGGTGGGGTGGAGCGGAGGGGGAGCGGGGATCATGGCAGGCCCTCAGATCTCGAAATTGACCATCTTGGCCATGATGCCGGCGCCGATGCCCATCCACAGCAACCCGCCCAGGCCGGCGACCATCAGCCGCTGGTCGATGAAGAAGTTCTGCATGTAGCTGGCGTTGATGAACCAGATCAGCGTGAAGACGATGAACGGCAGCGAGCCGACGATATAGGCCGACGCCTTCGATTCCGACGACATCGCCTTGATCTTCAGCTTCATCTGGCTGCGCTGGCGCAGCACCGTCGCCAGGTTGGCGAGCGTCTCGGCGAGGTTGCCGCCGGTCTCGCGCTGGATGGCGATGGTGATGACGAAGAACTGGAACTCGGGCGTCCCCAGCCGGTCGGCGGTGCCTTGCAGCGCGGCGTCCATCGACTGACCGATCTTCATCTTGTCGCTGACCGAGCGGAACTCCTCGCCGACCGGGCCGTCGAGCTCGGCGCCGACCACGCCCATCGTCTCGCTGATCGGCAGGCCCGAGCGAAGGCCGCGGACGAGGAGGTCGATCGCGTCGGGGAAGCGCGTGGTGAACTTGGCGATGCGTCGCTTGATGAAGAAGCCGACGACGAAATGCGGCAGGCCGATGCCGACCATGAGGCCCAGAAACAGCGCCAGCAGCACCGGTGCCCCCTTGAGGAGCAGCGCCAGGAACACGAACGCCAGCAACCCGCCGGACGCGGTGCCGTAGTTGCTCACCGTCCAGCTCTTGCCGGTCATCGCCAGCCGCTTGCGCAGGTTCTCGCGGTTGGGCAGCAGCTTGGCGAAGGCCAAGTCCATCCGCGTGTCGCGGGTGGTGGTGATGCGCCGCATCCGCTCGACCGACTGCAGCTCGGCGGTGCCGTGCCGCTCGCGCAGCCCCGACAGCCGCCGCGCCTGCGCGCGCGCGGGCGAGGGGCCGGACGCGAGCATGTAG
>CAXTWJ010000467.1:0-2010 GCA_964247925.1 uncultured Sphingomonas sp. | reverse complement strand
GGTCGAACGGCCAGACCGGGATCGCGCCGTCGAGCCCGTGCAGCACGCGCATCCCGGTCAGGCTCGACTTGCCGACCTGCGCCGCGCCGACCAGGTTGAAGCAGCTCGACGGCGACAGGCCCGCCATGCGCTGCTCGCATACGCGCAGGC
This sequence comes from uncultured Sphingomonas sp., assembly GCA_964247925.1. Classification (GTDB taxonomy): domain Bacteria; phylum Pseudomonadota; class Alphaproteobacteria; order Sphingomonadales; family Sphingomonadaceae; genus Sphingomonas. The sequence goes on along the minus strand of CAXTWJ010000467.1, from coordinate 1,860 downwards.
GACGGCGTGCGGCGGCGCCTAACCGGTCGCCCCGGCGTCCGCCCTGCTGGCGGAAATAGCGCGCGACCTCCGGATCGGAGAGGAAGCCCCTGACGCCGAGATGCGGGTCGGCGGCGCTCGCCCCATCCACCTGCGCCCACAGCGCGCGGGCGTCGGACGGGCTGTCGGGCCAGTCCGGAAAATAGGCGCCGGCGTCCGCGAAGGGCAGGCCGAACGACAGGTCGAGGCCGATCAGCACCGGCTCGCCGCTTGAGGCGACATCGCGAAGCCAGGCGAGCACGTCACCGCGCGACCAGCCGCCGGGTCGCTCGACCAGCGCGGGTGGGCCGTCCCGCTCGGCCATCGCCAGCGCGATGCCCGGCGGCCGCGCGACCGCCGCGCCCGACCAGTCGAAACAGGCGAAGCGGGTGAAGCGGGGACGAGCACCCCCTTCCTCCGTCACCCCGGGCTTGACCCGGGGTCCCGCTGTCCCGGCCGGGTCGGACGAAACGGGACCCCGGCTCAAGGCCGGGGTGACGGAGTGGCGTGAACCGCCACGATCACGTCGGCGGTGAACCGCGCAATACCGAACCGCGCGACGCCCGGGTCCTCGCCGCGGCGGACCACCACCAGCCGCTCGGACGGCACGACCATGATGTACTGCCCGCGATTGCCCTGCGCGGCATAGGTGCCGGCGGGCAGCCCCTGCTTCGGCCCGAACAGCCACAGCGTCGCGCCGTAACCGGGGCCGTCGGCGGGCTGCGGGCCGGAGGGGGTCGTCATGTACTTGACCCAGCCCTCCGGCAGCAGTCGCCTGCCCTGCCAGACCCCGTCCTGCAGCCAGAACTGACCAAGGCGTGCGAGGTCGCGGGCGGTGGACCAGACCTGCGACGAGAGGATGTAGTTGCCGTGCCAGTCCTGCTCCGCGACAGTGTGCGTCATGCCGAGCGCGGCGAACAGACGGGAGGGCATTGCGGAGTACGCGCTTTCACCCAATGCTCCGCGCATCGCCGCGACGGCCAGCAATGTGTCGGTATTGCTGTATCGGAAGCGCGTGCCGGGCAGCGCCTCCAGCGGCCACGCGAACGCCTGCTCATCGATCGTTGTACCACCGAAATAGATCGCGTCCGTCCGGTTGCCGGCTGTGTCCGTGTATAAGCCGCTCGCCATGCGCAACAGGTCGTCGAGCCGGATCGCGGCGCGTGGTTCGCCCGGCGCGCTCCATTGCGGCAACGCCGGCGTTGGTGCGTTCAAGGCGTCGGGGGAAGGCCCAGGGCCACTCAGATTTGCTTCGGCCATTACGGCCTTGTTCTGGCCGACCAGCGTTCCCGCGATGCTCTTCGCGACCGACCAGGTGCGGTTGGAAGTCCAAGGCGACCAATCGGGAGCGTAGCGCTCCGCGACCATCCTGCCACGCCGGAGCACCACCACGCCGACCGTCTTGCCAGCGCCATAGCTGTAACCATCAAATGTTTTCGCGACCGCCTGCACCAGCGCGCGCGAGAGGCGTGGGTGAATACCGGCATCTCCCATCGGCCAGAGACGGGTATCGCGCTGCCCGGCCGAAAGCTGGTCGGGAAGCGAGGGGTCGCGATGCTTGTGCGCCCAGGCTTCGGCTGTGGTTTCGGCGGTGCCGATCGGCAAGGTGGTGCAACCCTGGCCCCTTCGCCACACGGCATAACGGGGAGGCAGCGAGAGGTCGAACGGCACGGAGACGGCCGGGCCTGTGCCGGTCGGGTCAACCGTGGCCTTCAGCGTGGGCAAGATCGCGTCATACTCGGGGTAGATGCCGGTCAGCTCGTCCGCGTCGATCTGCGCCGGCGTGCGCCCGGCGGTGAAGATGCCGGAGCAGTACATCGCCGCCTTGTACCCGGCGGCGAT
>CAXTWJ010000466.1:0-2036 GCA_964247925.1 uncultured Sphingomonas sp. | reverse complement strand
AAGGAGCGGCTGCTCGGCATGGTGCGCGAGCATCTCGGCCCCGATTACGACATCGGCACGCATTTCACCCCGCGGTACAATCCCTGGGATCAGCGGCTGTGCCTGGTGCCCGATGCCGACCTGTTCGAGGCGATCAAGGCCGGCGACGCGGAGGTGGTGACGGACACGATCGACCGCTTCGTGCCCGAGGGCATCCGGCTGTCCTCCGGCCGCGTGCTGCCCGCCGATGTGATCGTCACCGCGACGGGGCTGGACCTGCAGCTGCTGGGCGGCGTGCCGTTCAGCGTCGATGGCCGCGCGATCGAGCTGGGCGAGCAGCTGCAGTACAAAGGCATGATGTTCGCCGATGTGCCGAACATGGCGTTCGTGTTCGGCTATACCAACGCGTCCTGGACCTTGAAGGCGGACCTGGTCGCGCGCTATGTCTGCCGGCTGCTCAACGTTATGACGAAGCGCGGGCTGGCGATCGCGACGCCGCATAATGACGATCCGCATCTCGTCTCCGAGCCGTTCGTCGATTTCTCGTCCGGCTACATCCAGCGCGCGGCAGACAAGCTGCCGCGGCAGGGAGCGAAGAAGCCGTGGCGGCTGAACCAGAATTACGCGCTGGACGTCATGGCGCTGCGCTTCGGGTCGATTGATGAGGCGATGCGCTTTTCCGATCCGCCCACGCCGGAGAAGGTCGCCGCCTGAGCGGGGTTGCCTTGTTCGTTCGAGCGAACTAACGCGCCCGGGTGGCCCAGGCGCGACTCCTCGACATTGCCGTGCGCGAGTTCGGCGCCAAGGGGCTGGACGGCGCCAGCACGCGCGGCATCGCGGCGGCGGCCGGGACCGCGATGTCGTCGATCACCTATCATTACGGAGGCAAGGACGGCCTGTACCTCGCTGCCGCCGATCACATCGCCCAGCTGATGGCGGACGCGATGGCGCCCGCGCTGGCGGCCGAGGAGGGCGTGAGCGAGGACGATCGCGCCGGCGCACGCGCGGCTGTCCACCGGCTGATGCAGCATTTTATCGACAAGATGAGCGACGCCGATACGGAAGACTGGTCGCTGTTCATCCTGCGCGAGCAGCTGGCGCCGAGCGAGGCGTTCGAGCGGGTCTGGGCGGGCATGATGGGACAGGTGCTGCGCCGCCTCGCCGACCTGATCTGCATCGCGACGGGCGCGCACGGTTCCGCGGCGCGGGTCGCGACCGTCACGCTGCTGGGCCAGGCTCTGGTCGTGCGCTCATCCCGCGCCTCGGTGCTGCGTCTGTGCGACATTCCCGCGCTGGACAGCGCGACCCTGAATCATCTGAAGGCGCGCATCGACGCCAATATCGATGCCATTCTCGACCGCATGATCGCCGAGGAGCAGCCATGAGCGACCAGAACACGCAAGGTGACGAGGCCGAGAAGAAGGACGGTGGTCACTCGGACGAGGGCAAGGACGGCGGCGGCACGTCGGACGGCAGGCAGTCCGGCGGCAGGGACGGGTCCGACGACAAGAAGGACGACGCCCAGAGCTCGGACAAACAGGACGATTCCGACGGTGAGAACCAGGATCAGAAGGACAAGAAGCCGCCGATCTACAAGCGGCCTCTGTTCTGGCTCATCCTGATCCCGGTCGTGCTGGTGCTCGTGATCGGCGGCATCCTGTATTACCTGCACGCCCGGCAGTTCGAATCGACCGACGATGCGTTCGTCGATGCGCATATCGTCCGCATCGCCGCGCAAAACCCCGGCCAGTTGATCGCGGTCGCCGATATCGACAACCGCCATGTGGACAAGGGCCGGCTGCTCGCCATCGTCGAGCCGTCCGGCCCGGAGACGCAGCTCGCGCAGGCGCAGGCGAACGTCGATCAGGCGCGCGCGCAGTACAGTCAGGCGCTGGCGCAGGTCGATTCGGCGCAGGCCTCGCGTCGTCAGGCCGCGGCCGACGCGCGCGGGCCGCTGGCGGACGCGGTGAAGGCGCAGCAGGACCTGGCGCGCTACCAGTCACTGCTCCGGCTCGACCCGGCCGCGGTCGCCGCTCAGCAGCTGGACCAGGCGCGCG
>CAXTWJ010000465.1:0-2040 GCA_964247925.1 uncultured Sphingomonas sp. | reverse complement strand
GTCTTCGGCTATCCCGGCGGCGCGGTGCTGCCGATCTACGACGCGCTGTTCCGCCAGCAGCGCCTGCGCCACATTCTCGTCCGTCACGAGCAGGCGGCGGTGCATGCGGCGGAGGGCTATGCGCGCTCGACCGGCCGGCCCGGCGTCGTGCTCGTCACCTCCGGCCCCGGCGCGACCAACGCGGTCACCGGTATCACCGACGCGCTGATGGATTCGATCCCGCTCGTCGTCATCACCGGCCAGGTGCCGACCGCGCTGATCGGCACCGACGCGTTCCAGGAGGCGGACACGGTCGGCATCACGCGCCACTGCTCCAAGCACAATTATCTGGTGAAGGACCCCGCGCGGCTCGGCGACGTCATCCACGAGGCGTTCCACATCGCGACCAGCGGCCGCCCCGGCCCGGTGGTGGTCGACATCCCCAAGGACGTGCAGGTCGCCACCGCGCGCTACGCCAGGCCGGGGCCGGTGCGGCACCGCAGCTATCGCCCCGCGCTCAAGGCCGACCGCGCGGCAATCGAGCAGGCGGTCGATCTGCTCGCCGCCGCCGAGCGCCCGATCCTCTACACTGGCGGCGGCGTCATCAATGCCGGGCCGGGGGCGTCGCAGCTGCTGCGCGAGCTGGCGCGGCTCACCGGCGCGCCCGTCACCTCGACGCTGATGGGGCTGGGCGCCTTCCCCGCCTCCTCGCCGCAGTTCCTGGGCATGCTCGGCATGCACGGGACCTTCGAGGCGAACATGGCGATGAACCAGGCGGACCTGATCGTCGCGATCGGCGCGCGCTTCGACGATCGCGTGACGGGGCGGCTCGACGCGTTCAGCCCCCTGAGCCGCAAGGTGCATATCGACATCGACCGGTCGAGCGTGAACAAGAACGTCCGCGTCGATCTCGCGATCATCGCCGACGCGGGCCACGCGCTGGAGGACATGGTGCGCGTGTGGAAGGCACGCCAGCATCCGCGCCCCGACACCGCCGAGTGGCAGTGCCGCATCGCCGGCTGGCGCGCGGTCGACTGCCTCGCCTTCGAGGACGGGGACGACGCGATCATGCCGCAGCGCGCGATCCGGGCGCTGTTCGACGCGACGCGCGACCGCCAGCCGATCGTGAGCACGGAAGTGGGCCAGCACCAGATGTGGGCCGCGCAGCATTTCGGGTTCGAGGCGCCGAACAAATGGCTGACCTCGGGCGGGCTGGGCACGATGGGCTATGGCCTGCCCGCCGCGATCGGCGCGCAGCTCGGCAATCCCAACGCCCTGGTGCTCGCCATCGCGGGCGAAGCCTCGATCCAGATGAACATTCAGGAGCTGGCAACCGCGACCCAGTACCGGCTGCCGGTCAAGGTCTTCATCCTCAACAACGAATATATGGGCATGGTCCGGCAATGGCAGGACCTGACCTATGGCGGCCGCCACGCGGAGAGCTATTCGGACAGCCTGCCCGATTTCGTGAAGCTGGCCGAGGCCTATGGCTGGCGCGGCCTCCGCATCGAGCAGCGCGCCGACCTCGACGACGGCATCGCGCAGATGCTCGCGCATGACGGCCCGGTGCTGGTCGACTGCCGCGTCGCCAGGCTGGCGAACTGCTTCCCGATGATCCCCTCGGGCGCGGCGCACACCGACATGATCCTCCACGTCAGCGAGGTCGAGGGCGATGTGAGCGACGAAGCGAAGGCGCTGGTGTGAGGGGGATTATTGCGAGCAAGGGGAGCTAGGCCGTGCACATCGCCCCCGACTCCGCCACCCGCCACACGCTCGCGGTGCTCGTCGACAACGAGCCCGGCATCCTCGCGCGCATCGCGGGGCTGTTCACCGCGCGCGGCTACAACATCGAATCGCTCACCGTCACCGACGTGTCCGCCGACAAGGCGGTCAGCCGGCTGACGATCGTCACCTCCGCGTCGTCGCACGTCATGGAGCAGATCATCGCCCAGCTCGACCGGCTGGTGCCCGTCCATTCGGTGACGGACCTCACCGCGCTCGGCCCCCACGTCGAGCGCGAGCTGGCGCTGGTCAAGGTGGCGGGCACCGGCGACCACCGGA
>CAXTWJ010000464.1:0-2058 GCA_964247925.1 uncultured Sphingomonas sp. | reverse complement strand
GTGCTGCATCTCCGCCCGGTGCTTGTGGCCGAGACCCAGCGCGTAGGCCCGGTAGGCGGTCGGCTCCGCGCCACTCTCGAACTCGGCGATCATGGCCTTGCCGCCGCCGGTATAGCCCGACACGGCATTGACGCCGAGCGGCCGGTCCACGGGCAGCAGCCCCGCCGCGATCAGCGGGCGAACGAGCGCCAGGAAGCCCGTCGGGTAGCAGCCCGGGTTGCTCACCCGCGTCGCGCGCGCGACCGCGTCGGCGCCGTCCGGCGGCAGCTCGGGCAAGCCATAGGTCCATCCGTCGGCGACGCGATGCGCGGTGGACGCGTCGATCACCTTCGTGCGCGGATCGCGGATCAGCCGGACCGCCTCCCGCGCCGCGTCGTCGGGCAGGCAGAGGATCGCGATGTCGGCATCGTTCAGCGCCTCCGCCCGCGCGGCGGCGTCCTTGCGCCGCTCGTCGTCCAGCGTCAGCAACGTCAGGTCGTCCCGGCCCGCCAGCCGATCACGGATGTCGAGCCCCGTGGTGCCGGCCGCGCCGTCGATGAAGACGGAAACGGTCATGCCAGCTCGAGCGCGTCGCGGTCGCAATACCCGACCAGCCCGATGGCGGTCGCCCCCTCCATCCTGGCGATGCCCCAGGCATGGTCACCCGCCAGCTCCAGCACGTCGAACCGGTCGCCCACGGCGAGCTGGGTCACGATTTCACCGCCATGAGGCTGCTCGTGGACCGGCACCGGACGAACGGCGACGCAGGGCATGGCGGCCGCGTAATGCGGCGCGAACACCCGGCTCGCCAGCCGCACGTCGGCCAGGTCGCCGCGAACGCCATGCGTGCGGGGGTCGAGCGCGACCGACGGCCCGGTCAGCGCGAACGTCGGCCGGGGTTCGTCATGCGGCGTGGAAGAGGGCGGGCCGGGTATCGCCGTCGTCGATGAAATGGCCGAACTCTTCAAGAAACGTCGCCCCCCGGGAAGTGCGCGCGACGAAGATGTTGCGCTTGTCGCTTTCGTCGCGTTGCCGGCGCAGATAGCCGAGCGCCCCCAACCTGTTCAAGGCGCGCGTCACCACCGGCTTGGACACGTTCAGCGCGCGCGCCAGGCCGCGCACCGTGTGCGGCCCCGGATTGAGATAGACGACCATCAGCAGCGCCATCTGGCGGTTGGTCAGGTCGGGCTCGCCCGAACGGACATAGCCGACCAGGGTCGCCATCCAGTTCGTGAGCGTCGGGGCCGCTGTTGCCACATCGTTATCCGCTGCTCGGCCCGTGTCCGGGCTCGTTTCGCATTCATAACGCCCTGGGGAAGGGCTGGTTTCGCGGGCGGCGGAATAAGCGGTCGGCCGGTCCGGTTGATCGAACGGGTCGCCTCGCCTATGTCGCTGACCGATCCCTCGCCAGCCAAGGCCTGTCCGCACCCCATGTTTCCCCTTCTGCTCGTCATTCACGCGATCATCGCCGCGGTGCTGGTCACGTTCGTCCTGTTGCAGAAGTCGGAGGGCGGCGGCCTGGGCATGGGGGGCAGCCCGTCCGGGCTGATGAGCGCGCGCGGCGCGGCGGACTTCCTGACGCGCGGCACGGCCTTCACCGCGACGGCGTTCATCGCCATGTCGATCCTGCTCGCCTTCCTGGCGGCGTCCAGGCACAACGAGGCGATCGACACCTCGCTCGCCAAGCGCGCCACCGCGCCCGCCGCCGTGCGCGCGCCGACGATCGATCCGGGCGGCGCCCCGCCGGTGGCCCGCCACCACCCCCCGGCGCCCCCCCCCAACGCCCCCCCCCCGGCGGCGCCGCCCGACAACGCCGCCGTTCCGCTCGCCCGCTGACTCCTTTCGTCGCAGGCCTGGCGCCCGCTGGCCCAGCGGGCGCTTGCCGCGCGTGCCCATCCTTCGCTAGGCGGTTCCTCCCATGGCCCGGTTCATCTTCATCACCGGCGGCGTGGTGTCCTCGCTTGGCAAGGGCCTGATGGCCGCCTCGCTCGCCGCGCTGCTGCAGGCACGCGGCTATCGCGTCCGCATCCGCAAGTTCGATCCCTATCTCAACGTCGATCCGGGCACGATGAGCCCGTA
>CAXTWJ010000463.1:0-2066 GCA_964247925.1 uncultured Sphingomonas sp. | reverse complement strand
GCGCGGGCGCACGGACACGCTGTGGGCGGGGGTGACCCCGCGCGAGGCGCTGGCCCACCTGCACCGCAAGGTCGATGCGGCCTGCGTGCGCGCCGGGCTGCCGCCGGAACGCCGCGCCTTCCTGCCCCACATCACGCTCGCGCGCCTGTCGCGGGGCGCCGGCGGCGGGCCGGAGCTGGAACGCTGGGTCGCGGACCGCGCCGCGCTCGCCAGCCCGCCCTTCACCTGCCCGCACCTGGTCCTGTACGAGAGCCTGCTCGGGCGCGCGGGCGCCACCTACGAACCCGTCATGCGCTGGCCGCTGGCGGCATGATCGGCTACGCTGCTCCGCAGGAGGACGTTCCCATGCGCCTGAGCCTTGCCCTGATCCTGCCGGCCCTGATCCTGTCGGCGACCGCCTGCTCTCGCCCGGCGATGAAGACCGGCACGGCGCTGCCCGACGGGCGAACCGCGACGGCGCAGCTCGTCACCGCCACCGGCCAGCCCGCCGGGCGCGCGACGGTGACGGAGGTGGCCGGCGGCCTGCGGGTGACGCTGGACGCGCGCGGTCTGCCCCCCGGCACGCACGGCGCGCATCTCCATACGGTCGGCGCCTGCGCCCCACCGGACTTCGCCAGCGCGGGCGGGCACTGGAATCCCGCCGGAACGAAGCACGGGTCGATGAACCCCGCCGGCCCGCACGCGGGCGACCTGCCCAACCTCATCGTCGGGCAGGACGGGCGCGGCACGCTGGGCGTGGTGCTGGCGGGCGCGACGATGTCAGGGTTGCTGGACGCGGACGGCGCCGCGACGGTGGTCCATGCCAACCCCGACGACCTGGTGACCGACCCGTCCGGCAACAGCGGCGGCCGGATCGCCTGCGGGGTGCTGCGGGCGTAAAGTTCGGCCGACGCGCCGCCCTTACCTCCCAGCAGCAGGCCGAGGCGCCACAGCGGCTCGCCAAAGGCGATACGCAGCGCACCGTTACCGCCCTGCTCAGGTTGGTCGGGCCACGGTATTTCGGTTGGCACGGCGATCGGCCGAAAGACCGCAAGTGGCACGTGAGCGGCTCTTCCGCTTTCGGGAGCGACAGGTGCGATGCGGCGGTTCGGCTCACCCCTCCGCGTGTTGCGACACCGGGAACGAGTCCTCAAGTAACGCGCGGCGGAGCAAGCGCATCAGGGCTACGCCGGCCTCTTGGGGTTCCTCCGCCCTTTCGAACAGCGCTGATTCGCGGACATGCTCACCACCAATGAGAAGCATGCCGATGGTGAAGCCTTCGGCATCGAGACGCTGCTCCGAGCTTTCGAGGTGTCGCGTCAATAAGCTGCGGTCCTTGTTCGCCAGAAGCGTCGAGTCATCGACGGGCGCGCCGTCCGATACAAGGCAGATAATCCGCCGTGCCCACCTCACTTGGTCGAGCCGACTAGCGGCCCAGACAAGCGCCTCGCCGTCGATGTTTTCATAGAGCATGTCCGACCGGAGCGCCATCCGAAGGTGCCAAGGATGACGAGTGTTACGATCGACCGCGCCATAGATGAGGTGCCGGAGATCGCAGAGCCGACCGGGATTCGCGGGTTTGCCCGCCCAGCGCCATGCCTGCCGAGATTTACCTCCCTTCCAACTGGCGGTGGTGAAGCCGAGAATTTCCGTAGCGATGCCCGCATGGTCCAGCGCGTCCACCGCGCCTTCAACGGCGAGCAGAGCGGACATCATTCGGAGGCCACGCATGGAGCCAGAATGATCGATCAGGAACGAGACCACAGTGCAGGCGCGCTCCTCCGATAGAAGGCCATGCTGGAGATCACGGACGAGAGCCGCGCCACTCGCGGCGATTTCTACGCGCTCGCCGGTGAACAGCAGATCGAACCGCTTGTTCGCATCATCGAAACTGCGCTTCTGCTCGGGGGACAACTGGGGGAGCAGGGCAGATAGGTGGACCGGGTCGACGACCTCGTCGAAGGCCGTTGTAAACACCCGATATTCAGACCCGCTGGCGTTATCGCGACGCGGTCCAAACCTTTTCTTTAGACCGAGGATGATGGGCGATGCTGCCATGGCTTCTGCAAGCTGAACCAGCAGCGGGT
>CAXTWJ010000462.1:726-2072 GCA_964247925.1 uncultured Sphingomonas sp. | reverse complement strand
GCCCGCGTGGCCGGCGCGGCGCGCGCCTTCCTGGGCCAGCGGACCGATCGCGGGACGCTGACCCGGCTCGCCGCCGCGCTGTCGGCCGCTTATGACGGCGGCGACATCGCCTTGTACACGATCGCCATCCCCGATCAGGACTTCACCGGCGGTGTGGTGACGGTGAGCCTCACCGAAGGCCGCATCGCGCGAGCGCAGCTGAAGGCGGCCCGACCGGGGTCGCACCCGCTGCTCCGCCGCCGGCTGGCGCCGTTGACGACGGAAGCGCCGCTCAGCCGGCCCACGTTCGAACGGCAGATGGCGCTGATCGCGGCGATCCCCGGCCTGACCGCCACGACCGAGTTCACCGACCCCGACGCGAACGGCGCGCTGGCGCTGACGGTGACCCCGAAGCAGCGCCGGACCAAGGTGACGGCGGGCTTCAGCAATCGGGGCGTGCAGCTGCTCGGCGACGGCCAGCTCGACCTGCGCGCCGACGTGTATGGCGCCGCGCTGGACGGCGATCAGATCAGCGTGTCGGCGAGCACGGCCGCCGATCTGAGACGGTATCGCTATGCCTCGGCCGCCTACAGTGCGCCGATCGGGGCCAGTGGGCTGACCGGCACGGCGAGCGCGGCGTATCTGGAAACACGGCCACGCGGCTATCCGCTGCTGGGCCATGCCAGGCAGGCGGGCGCCTCGCTCGGCTACCCGCTGGTGCGCCGGACGCATCAGTCGGTCGATGTGAGCCTGGGCGTGGACGTGCTGAACAGCGACAACGCCGCGTTCGGCGATGTGGTCGCCAGCGAGCGGACGCGCGTGGCGCGCGCGGCGGCGGGGCTGGTGGACGCGCGGGCGAAACGCTCGGTATCGGTGTCGGGCTCGCTGTCGCAGGGGATCGGCGGGCTGGGCACGCGCATCGGCACGCCGTTCGCGCGCGCCGGCTTCGCGAAGGTCACCGCGGCGGCGTCGGTCGATCAGACGCTGCGCCCGCGCCTGTTCGCTCGCCTGCAGGCGAGCGGCCAGTATTCGCCCGACGTGCTGCCGGCCGCCGAACGGCTGGCGATCGGCGGCGAGACGATCGGCCGCGCCTTCGACACCGCGCTGGTGACCGGAGACAGCGGCGGCGGCGCGCTGATGGAGCTGGCGGTCCAGCCGCTCAAGGGCGCGTGGCTGGCCCGCAGCGAGCTGTATGCGTTCGGTGATTACGGCGGCGTGCGCGTGCGCGCTCGTCCCGGGCTGGCCGCCGAGCGATATACGCTGGCGTCGGCGGGCGCGGGCGTGCGAGCGCGCTATCGCGACAAGGCGGAACTGGGGCTGGAGGCCGCGCGCGTGGAGAGCGCCGATTTCGCGCGCCTTCTCGCCTC
>CAXTWJ010000462.1:0-716 GCA_964247925.1 uncultured Sphingomonas sp. | reverse complement strand
GGCGCGCGCCGTATGATGCCTATCGCGAGAACTGGCGCTTCTCGTTGTCATGGCGGGTATCCTCGTGATCGGCGCGGCGTTCCGTCCGAGAGGAGAACCGTCAAGGACCAAGGAAGGCTTTACCGCTGTTCGCGCAGATAGTGGTCCAGATCGTCGCTGCCGCCGATCCGCTCGCCGTCGATGAACACCTGTGGCGTGGTCGCGACGCCCTGTTCCGCCTCGAACGCCTCCACCGCGTCGCGCGACGCCAGGATGTGCTCGTCGATCTGGTAGCCCGCGCCCTCCAGCATCTCCTTCGCGCGCACGCCGAAGGGGCAGACATGGTCCGGCAGGACCATGCGGTAGAGTGTCGCCGACTTGGCCATGATGCGGTGCTCCGGGTGAAGGTGGGATGGTGGAGCCTCAGCGCGGCAGGATGCTCGACGTTCCGTGACGCCGCTGGATAAAACGCGCTGTCATGGCTGTCCTACACGGGCCCGTTCTGCTTGTGTTCCCCGGCACGACCGGGAGAACAGCCATGACCGCCAGGACCAGCCCCGCCCGCCGCCGGGCCTTCTTCGCCGCGCTGCGCGCGACGGGCAACCAGACGATCGCGGCGGAGCGGGCCAAGGTGTCGCGATCGTGGGTCTCGCTGCATCGCGCGACCGACCCGGCGTTCAGGGCGGAGATGGTCGCCGCGATCGACGCGGCGCGGGCGGCGGTGCGCGGCGTGGGGC
>CAXTWJ010000461.1:0-2085 GCA_964247925.1 uncultured Sphingomonas sp. | reverse complement strand
CCACCAAGGAGGTGGGCCGGGGCACGGGGCTTGGCCTCTCCATGGCGTATGGCTTCGCTCGCCAGTCGGGCGGCCCCCTGCGCATTGAGAGCAGCCTCGGCCGGGGCCCCACCGTCACCGTCTACCTGCCCCGCTACACGGGCGGGGGCGCCGTCGAGGAGCCGGCCGCGTGCCGCCCCGCCGAGCCGGCGCCCGCCGCGCCCGCGCCGGTCGCGGCCGCGCCGGAGCCCGAGCCGCTCGACCTGGGCCAGGCCGCGGTCGCCGCCGATGCGGAGCCGGAGGCGAGCGACGCGGCCAATGAGGAGCTGGTGCTGGGCGCCGAGGCGATCGTCGCCGCGCCGCCGAAGCCCTTCTCCGACGCCGCCTATGGCGCACCCCAGCCCCAGCCCGAGCCGGCGCCGCGCGTGAAGATGGGCGGCACGCTGTTCGAGCGGATGTCCAACGCCGCGCGCGGGGCCAAGGCCGACGACGGCGCGGCGGAGGACGCGGGGGTGGATATTCCGCGCTTCCTGCACCGCCAAGGGAACCAGTAACGACAACCCGGCCGGCGGGCGCCAGCCCGTTCGACCCCCACCTGCGCGGGGCAGGCTTACAAGACGGCCTTGCCGCTGCGCGCTTGCCTCCCAGCGTCACCCCGGGCTTGACCCCGTGACCCTGCTACCTTTTGACCATACCAAGGGGCCCGGATCCCGGCTCAAGGCCGGGGTGACAGGGATGCGAGTGCGTTCACCGTCTCCCCGCCTCCGTTCATCGCGCGTGCATTGCCGCTCGCCCAAGGGCGTCGTCTAAGGCGTCCCACCCATGATGCTCTCCCGCACGATCCGTCTTGCCCTGGCGCTCGCCCTCCTGCCGTCACCGCTGCTCGCCCAGGCCATTGTCCAGCCGCTCGGCACCACCACCGCCGATCAGCTGGCCGACCAGGTCCGGCGCCTCAGCCAGAACCCGCAGGATCTGGACGCGCTGCTCACCGCGGGCGAGTTGTCGCTGAAGCTGGATGATGTCAGCGCGGCGGGCGCCTTCTTCTCGCGCGCGGACAGGATCGACCCGCGCAACGCGCGCGCGAAGGCGGGCGAGGGCGCGCTGCTGGTCCGCAACGAGCGCCCGGGCGAGGCGCTGCGGCTGTTCCAGCAGGCCGAGCAGATGGGCCTGCCCCCGCAGGCGTTCGCCGCCGACCGCGGCCTGGCCTATGACCTGATCGGGGACCAGCCGCGTGCCCAACGGGACTATCGGCTGGTGCTGGCAGGCGCGGAAGATGCGGAGGTTCGCCGCCGGCTGGCGCTGTCGCTGGGCATCGCGGGCCGACAGCGGGAGGCGCTGGACGAGCTGCAGCCGCTGATCCGGCAGAACGACCGTCCCGCGTGGCGCTCGCGCGCCTTCATCCTGGCGATGGGCGGCGACGCGGCGGGCGCATCGAAGATCGCCGCCACCATGATGCCGCCCGGCAGCGCGGCGGGGCTGCAGGGCTTCTTCGCCGAATTGCCGCGCCTGCCCGCGACCGACCGCGCCTTCGCCGTGCATTTCGGCGAGGTCCACCCGACCGCCGCGCGCTACGCCGACGCGCGCCTCGCCCCCGCGCTGGCGCCGTTGCCGCCGGAGATCGCGCCGGTGCAGGTCGCGGCGGTGCTGCCGCGCGACGACGGTCGCAAGCGCAAGAGGGAGAGGAAGCGGCGCGGCGAGACGGCGGTGGCGGTCGTGACCCCGACACCGGCGCCCGCCGAGCCGGTGGCCCAGCCTCCCGCCTATCAGCCGCGGGCCGACGTGCAGGTTGCGGCGACACCGACCTATCCGCCGCGTGCGCCGGCGCCCGCCGACCGGCCGCTCACCCCGGGCGAGCTGGCCAGCCTGCGGTCGGCGGGCGCCCGGCCTCAGCTTGGCCGTCCGGTGACGCCGGGCTTCTCATCGGGCGCGACGACGGTCGCCGCCGCGCGCGCGCTCACCCCGGCCGAGCAGGCGAGCCTCGCCGCCGCGACGATCCGGCCGCGCCCGGCGCCCATCGGGCAGGTCGCGGCCGCTCTGCCCGCGCGGCCGATCATACCCGCGCCGGTGGTCCTCGCTCCGGCTGCGGCGCCGCCTACCGTCGCGCCC
>CAXTWJ010000460.1:374-2088 GCA_964247925.1 uncultured Sphingomonas sp. | reverse complement strand
AAACAGCCCCCGCGGCCGCCGGCCCCACCCCGGGGGTGACGAGTGGGTCAGTGCCGGAACCGCAGCGTCGCGCCCACCGTTCGCGGGTCGCTCGGATTGCCCAGGATCAGCCCGCTATTGCCCGCCTGCACCGTCACGTTCTGGATATAGTCCGCATCGAGCAGGTTGCGCGCGAACACCGCCAGCTCCAGCCCCGAGCCGAAGCGATAGCCCGCGCTCGCATTCGTCAGGTTGTAGCCGCGGATATAGGTATAGCGCGACAGCGCCGGATCGCCGTTATCGCCGCTGCGCGAGGCGGAATCGACGTGCACGAACACCGCGCCGTCGCCGACGGCACGCGCGTAATCCAGCCCGGCGGTGAGTGCGAAGCGCGGCAGCGACGCGAGCCGCTGGCCGGTGAGGGTGCACGCGGTGGTCGCGGCGGTCTGCAGCTCGAGCGGGCAGGGGCCGGCGGGGTAGCGCGCGTAGCGGCCGTCGGCATAGGCCAGGTTCGCGCGCGCGGTCAGGCCGGGCAGCACCAGCGCGGTGGCGTCCGCCTCCACCCCCTTCACCGTCACGCGCGGGATGTTGGCCAGATAGCCGCGCAGCGCCGCGGTCTGGGTCGGGCCGGTATCGACGATCGTCGCCTGGAAATCGCGCACGCGGGTGTAGAAGGCGTCGGCGTTGAGGATCAGCCGGCGGTCGAACAGCCGCGTCTTCAGCCCCGCCTCATACGTCGTGTTGCGCTCGGGCCGGACCACGGCGGCGCTGAGCGCGGGCAGGTTGGCCGCGGTCAGCGGCAGCCCGCTCATGTTGATACCGCCCGATTTGGCACCGCGCGCGTAGCTGGCATAGGCGAGCACCGCGTCGGTCGCCTGCCACGCGAGGTTGCCGCGGCCCGACAGGCTGCCGTCGCGGTCGTGCGCGGCATAGGTCTGCCCGCGCAGCACGCCCAGTTGCGCATTGCGCCGCGCGGTAACCTGCGCCGGCGTGCCGGTCAGCGCTGGGCCGCCGAAGGTGAAGGTGCTGTAGCGGCCGTTCTTGTCCTCGTGCGTGTAGCGCAGCCCGACGGTTGCGGTGACGCGCGGGACCAGCCGCAGATTCGCCTCGCCGAACCCGGCATAGCTCTTCGAGCGGAAGTCGGTGCGGCCGTCCTGGCCATAGCCGTCGAGCAGGTTGGCGGGGACCGGCGTGGTGCCGGTCGTCGGGCCGATCAGCCAATAGGCGCCGGCCGGGCCATAGATGCTGATCGGACGGCCGGTGATCTTCTGGAAGAAGCCGTAAAGGCCCGCGACATAGGTCAGCCGGTGGTCGCCGTTCGAGGCGAGCCGCAGCTCCTGGCTATATTGGTCCTGGCGCGAGGGGATGTGCTGCGAGGCTTGGATCGGCACGCCGATATAGTCGCGGTCGTTCTCCGCGTCCCAGTTCCAGAAGCGCCACGCGGTGACGGCGGTGATCGTGCCGAACCCGACCGTCCAGTCGGTCAGCGCCTCCAGCCCGCCCTCGTTGGTGTCGACGTTGAGCGGGCCGTCGATGTCGGTCACGCGGTCATAGGCGTCGGTGCTCGCCGGGCGGTAGTTCAACCCCGCGGCGAGCGCCGGATATTGCCGTGTGGCGGGGCGCAGGCTGGTGCCGACGCGAAGATAGACCTGCGTGCAGCAGCTCGCCTGGAAATTGGTTAAGTCGGCGATCAGCCGCGTCTGGAGGCGGTCGTCGGGCTTCAGGAGCAGCTGCC
>CAXTWJ010000460.1:0-364 GCA_964247925.1 uncultured Sphingomonas sp. | reverse complement strand
GCCTGGACCGTGTTGAACGAGCCGACGCTGAGCTCCGCATAGCCTTCGGGCGTGAAGGAGGGCGCGCGCGAGGTGATGGTGAGCGCGCCCGCGGTGGTGTTCTTGCCGAACAGGGTGCCCTGCGGCCCGCGCAGCTCCTCCACCTGATCGATGTCGGCGAAGTCGAACGCGGCGGTGGCGGGGCGGGCGTGGTAGACCTGGTCGACATAGAAGCCGACGCCCGGCTCCAGCCCGTCGTTCGACTGGCTGACCGCGACCACCGACGAGCCGAGGCCGCGGATCGTCAGCGCGGTGTTGCGCGGGTTGGCCGACGAATAGTTGATCGACGCGATCAGCGTCTGCAGGCCGTTGGTGTTGGTGGTGT
>CAXTWJ010000459.1:0-2105 GCA_964247925.1 uncultured Sphingomonas sp. | reverse complement strand
GCCCGGCGGCGAGCGCCAGCCCCAGGAACGGCAGCACGCCCAGCCGCGCGCCCACGATCAGCGCGACGGCGGCCGCGAGCGTCGCGACCAGCGGCCACGTCACGCGGCCCAACACCGCGCCCGGCGCGTCGCGTCGCCAGCGCAGCAGCGGGCCGACCGCCATGACCACGACCAGCAGCAGCGCGATCGGCCCCGCCGCCTTGTTGAAGAAGGGCGGCCCGACCGACAGCTGCACCCCGAAGCCGGCGGCGACCAGCGGGTACAGCGTGCCGATCAGCACCACGCCCAGGATGACGGACAGCAGCAGGTTGTTGACGACCAGCCCGCCCTCCCGGCTCACCGCGTCGAAGGTGGTGCCCTGGCGCACCGTGCCGATCCTCAGCCCGAACAGCGCGAGCGCGCCGCCGATGTAGAGCGCGAGCAGCGCCAGGATGAACGCGCCGCGCCGGGGATCCACCGCGAAGGCGTGGACGGAGGTGAGCACGCCCGAGCGGACCAGGAAGGTGCCGATCATGCTCATCGAGAACGCGACCACCGCCAGCATGATCGTCCACGCGCGCAGCCCGTCGCGCGTCGCCAGCACGCTGACCGAGTGAAGCAGCGCGGTGGCGGCGAGCCACGGCATCAGCGACGCGTTCTCCACCGGATCCCAGAACCACCAGCCACCCCAGCCCAGCTCGTAATAGGCCCAATAGGAGCCGGCGGTGATGCCGAGCGTCAGGAACACCCACGCGCCCAGCACCCAGGGGCGCATCGCGCGCGCGAATGCCGGACCGACGTCGCGCGTCACCAGCGCGCCGACCGCGAAGGAGAAGGCGACGGAGATGCCGACATAGCCGATGTAGAGCGTGGGCGGGTGGAAGGCGAGGCCGGGATCCTGCAGCAGCGGGTTCAGCCCCTGCCCGTCGGCGGGCGCCGGCACCGCCCGCGCGAACGGGTTGGAGGAGCCGAGCAGGAAGGCGTAGAAACCGAGCGAGATCAGCCCCTGCGCGCCCAGCGTCGCGACCAGCGTGCGCTCGGGAAGGCGCCGCTCGAACAGCGCCACCGCGCCACCGGCCAGCCCCAGGATCGTGACCCAGAGCAGCATGGAACCCTCATGGTTCCCCCACGCGCCCGCGACCTTGTAGAGCCAGGGCTTGGCCGAATGGCTGTTCGCCGCGACCAGCGCGACGGACATATCCGACATCCAGAACAGCCCGATCAGGAACAGCATGGCGAGCGCGGCGAGGACGCCCTGCACCACCGCGACCGGGCGGACGGCGGCCGTGATCTGGTCCACGCGATAGGAGGTGACGCGCACCGCCAGCGCCGCCAGCACCAGCTGGAGCGCGGCGAGCGCGGCGGCGAGCCACAGCGCGGCGAGGCCGGCCTCCGCCATCAGCGCAGGGTCCTCGTCTCGTGCATCAAACCTGAATCCGTGCGCCTGAGCTCGGGGGGCCGATACTTCTCGTCATGCTTGGCGAGGAGGTTGGACGCGATAAACGAGCCGTCGCGCTGGAACTCGCCTTCCGCGATCACGCCGGAGCGTTCGCGGAACAGGTCCGGCACGATGCCGGCGAAGGTCACGGGGGTGGTCGCCTGTCCGTCGGTCACCGCGAAGCGGACGGTGACGCCGTCGGCGGCGCGCCTGACGGAGCCGGCCGACACCATCCCGCCCAGCCGGACGGCGCGCCCGAGCGGCAGGCCGTCGCGCCGCACGTCCGACGGCGCGTAGAAGAACGCCGCCTGGTCCTTCAGCGCCGACAGCGCGAGCAGCGCCGCCGCCACCACCGCCGCGAGGGCGAGCAGCACCAGGACGAGCCGCTGGTTCTTGGCGGTCATCCGTCGTCCCTGCCCGGGACGGGGGGCCGCTCCGCCCGGCGCATCGCCAGCCAGCTGACCAGCGTCATCATGCCCGCGCCGCCCAGCATCAGCAGGTAGGCGGCCACCACGAACGGCCAAGGGTTCATGCGCGCGCCATCCTGCGCAGCCGCGCTTCCGCCCTGGCGCGCGCCAAGGCGACGCGCATCCGCATCAGCACGATGCCGGCGAACAGCAGGGTGAAGCCCAGCGTCGTCAGCGGCAGCGGCCGCAGGATGGAGCGGTCGATGGTGGAGCTCGTCAGC
>CAXTWJ010000458.1:0-2123 GCA_964247925.1 uncultured Sphingomonas sp. | reverse complement strand
ACGGGCGTCACCAGCCTGGCGACGCTGGGCACCGTCACGCCGGGCCTGAACGCCCGCACGTTCGGCGGCGGCGTGTACCAGCCTTATCTGCGCGGCATCGGCACCTCGTCGAACGTGGTGGAGAACCCGGTCGCGCTCTACATCGACGGCGTCTATATCGCCAACCAGAACGAGGCCGGCCGCGAGCTGCCCGACGTGGAGCAGGTCGCGATCCTGAAGGGCCCCCAGGGCACGCTCTTCGGCCGCAACGCGACGGGCGGCGTGATCCAGATCACCACGCGCCGGCCGGGCCAGGAACTGCGCGTCGATGCCAAGGCGGAGATCGACAACTACGCCACCTTCCGCGGCGGCGTGTTCGTGTCCGGCGGGCTGACGCCGGGCGTCGCCGCGAGCTTCTCGGCGGATTACGCCACCCAGGGCAAGGGCTGGGGCGACAACCTGACCACGGGCCACGACACCTTCAAGCTGGCGCACTCGCTCCAGCTGCGCGGCAAGCTGGTCGCCGATCTGGGCCCCAGCACCACCGCGACGGTGATCGGCGACTATCTCGATAAGAAGCAGTACAGCTATACCGAAGTCCCCTATCCCGGCACGACCTTCGTCAGGCCGCTGCCCGGGCCGGAGGGCAAGCAGGACACGTATTCGCAGATCGATCCCTATTCGGCGTTCAAGGGCGGCGGCGGCAGCCTGACCGTGGAACAGGACGCGGGTGGGGTGAAGCTGGTGTCGATCACCGCCTATCGCCGCGGCAATACCAATTACCTGTTCGACGTGGTGCCGACGGGAACGCCGATCTTCTACGTCGGCGTATCGCCGGGGCACCAGCCCAACCGGCAGTTCACGCAGGAGCTGCAGGCGACCACCACCGGCTCGGGCCCGCTGAGCTTCACCGGCGGCGTGTTCTACTACCATAACACGAACGCCAATCTCCCGATCACGCGCCAGTTCTTTCCGCCGTTCTACGGCCCGCTTGCCACTCCCGCGACGCTCGCGCTGGCGCCGACGCTGCCGAACCGCATGACCGAAACCTATGGCAAGGAGCGCACCGAGTCGATCGCCCCCTATGGCCAGCTGGGCGTCAAGCTCGGCGGCGACACGAACCTGACGCTGGGCGGCCGCTACACCTATGAGCAGCGACGGCTGAACGGGCGCGCGGTGCTGACGCGCTACAACGGGATGGTGATCACCGTACCCTACAATCCCGCGCCGCTGACGATCAGCAAGCCGACCTGGCGCATCGCGCTGGACCACCAGTTCACGCCCGACATCCTGGGCTATGTTTCGTACAACCGCGGCATCAAGAGCGGCGGGTTCAACATCCTCAACCCCGCCAATCCCGCCTACCTGCCCGAGCGGCTGGACGCGTACGAGGCCGGGTTGAAGACCGAGCTGTTCGGTCGCCGGCTGCGCCTGAACGCTGGAGGCTTCTATTACGATTACACCAACCTGCAGGTGGTGCAGTTTATCGGCATCACGCAGTCGGTGACCAACGGCGCCAAGGCACGGCTGTACGGCGCGGACGTGGACTTCGACGCGCGGCTGACGCCCGAGCTGCGCTTGAGCGGCGGGTTCGAACTGCTGCACGCGCGCTTCGTCACCTACCCCGGCGCGGTCGGGTCCATCCCCAAGCCGACCGGCGGCGCGACGCTGATCTCCGTGGACGCGAGCGGCAATCGCATCCCGCAGTCGCAGAAGTTCGCGGGCACGCTGGCGGTCGATTACGACAAGCCCGTCTCGTTCGGCATCATCCACGCCAACGTGACCGCCAACCACAATGGCAGCTTCAAGGCCGAAGCCGACAACTTCATCAGCCAGGGCGCCTACACGCTGCTCAACGCGACGCTGGGCTGGCGTTCGTCGGACGAACGCTATTCGGTGTCGGTGTTCGGGCGCAACCTGCTGAACGAGATCGTGATCAACAGCACGTCATCGCAGGCGATCGGCTATCCGACCTCCTATGGCGCGCCGCCCCGGACCTATGGCGTGGCGCTCAGGCTCCATTATTGATGGAGGCCGACGCCGCGTCGCGGTTCGACGCCCGTGCGCTCGGCGGGCGCGGGCTGGACGCAGGGCGCGCCCGCCGCGCCGGTGGTGGCGGCGTGCTGCTGGGCCTGCACGCGCCG
>CAXTWJ010000457.1:0-2124 GCA_964247925.1 uncultured Sphingomonas sp. | reverse complement strand
TCGATATCAAGGAGCAGGACGTCTACATGGGCGACATGCCGCTCATGACGGAGAATGGCACCTTCTTTATCAACGGCACCGAGCGCGTCATCGTCTCGCAGATGCACCGGTCGCCCGGCGTGCTCTTCAGCCACGACGGCGGCAAGACGCATGCGTCGGGCAAGTATCTCTTCGTCGCGCGCGTGATCCCCTATCGCGGCTCATGGCTCGATTTCGAGTTCGACGCCAAGGATGTCGTCAACGTCCGCATCGACCGCAAGCGCAAGCTGCCGGCGACCGCGCTCTTCTACGCGCTCGGCATGACGGGCGAGGACATCCTCGATTATTTCTACAACACGCAGACCTATGTTCGCGGCGCCTCTGGGGGCGATGGCGGCGGCTGGAAGATCCCGTTCGCGGCCGAGAACTGGCGTGGCGTGACGCCGCGCTACGACCTCGTCAACGCCGCCACCGGCGAAGTCGTGTTCGCCGCCAACCAGAAGGTGACCCCGCGCGCCGCCAACAAGGCGGCCAAGGACGGGCTGACCGAGCTGCTGATCCCGACCGAGGAGATCTTCGGTCGCTTCTCCGCGCGCGAGCTGATCAACGAGCAGACCGGCGAGATTTACGTCGAGGCCGGCGAGGAGATTCGCGAGCTGACCGACGCGGAGCGCAAGGACGGCAAGTTCTCCATCCTGGAGAAGCTGGATCGCGCGGGCATCACCGAGATCGAGGTGCTCGACATCGACTATGTCACCACCGGCCCCTGGATGCTGAACACGGTGCGCGCCGACAAGGCGGAGGAGCGCGAGCAGGCGCTCTCCGACATCTATCGCGTGATGCGCCCCGGCGAGCCGCCGACGCTGGAGACGGCCGAGGCGCTGTTCGCGGGCCTGTTCTTCGATCCCGACCGCTATGATCTGTCCGCCGTCGGCCGCGTCAAGCTCAACATGCGCCTGGGTCAGGAGACCGAGGACACGCTGACGACGCTCCGCACCGAGGACATCCTGAAGATCGTCAAGATCCTGGTCGATCTGAAGGACGGCAAGGGCGAGATCGACGACATCGACAATCTCGGCAACCGGCGCGTGCGCTCGGTGGGCGAGCTGCTGGAAAATCAGTATCGCGTCGGCCTGCTGCGCATGGAGCGCGCGGTGAAGGAGCGGATGAGCTCGGTCGATGTATCGACCGTGATGCCCAACGACCTGATCAACGCCAAGCCGGCGGTCGCCGCGGTGCGCGAGTTCTTCGGCTCGTCGCAGCTGTCGCAGTTCATGGACCAGACCAACCCGCTCTCCGAAGTGACGCACAAGCGTCGCGTCTCGGCGCTCGGGCCGGGCGGGCTCACCCGTGAAAGGGCCGGCTTCGAGGTGCGCGACGTCCACCCGACGCACTATGGCCGCATCTGCCCGATCGAGACGCCCGAAGGCCCGAACATCGGGCTGATCAACAGCCTCGCCTCGTTCAGCCGCGTCAACAAGTACGGCTTTATCGAGACGCCGTATCGCCGCGTGGTCGACCACAAGGTGACGGACGAGGTCGTCTATCTGTCCGCGATGGAGGAGGCCAAGCACACGATCGCGCAGGCCTCGGCCGAGCTTGCCGAGGACAAGAGCTTCACCGAAGAGCTGGTCTCCGCGCGTCAGGCGGGCGAGTTCCTGAACGCGCTTCCCGAGACCATCACGCTGATGGACGTCAGCCCCAAGCAGCTGGTGTCGGTCGCGGCCTCGCTCATCCCCTTCCTGGAGAATGACGACGCCAACCGCGCGCTGATGGGATCGAACATGCAGCGCCAGGCGGTGCCGCTGGTCCAGGCCGAGGCGCCGTTCGTCGGCACTGGCATGGAGGAGACGGTCGCGCGCGATTCCGGCGCCGCCATCTCGGCACGGCGCGCGGGCATCGTCGACCAGGTCGACGCCGCGCGCATCGTGATCCGCGCGACCGGCGAGGTCGATGCCGGCAAGTCGGGCGTCGACATCTACACGCTGATGAAGTTCCAGCGCTCCAACCAGTCGACCTGCATCAACCAGCGGCCGCTGGTGAAGGTGGGCGACGTGGTCAACGCCGGCGACGTGCTGGCCGACGGCCCGTCGACCGAGTTCGGCGAGCTGGCGCTGGGCCGCAACGCGCTCGTCGCGTTCATGC
>CAXTWJ010000456.1:0-2132 GCA_964247925.1 uncultured Sphingomonas sp. | reverse complement strand
CGGCGAGCGGGGTCAGGCCGCCAGGCTCAGGAACGGCACGGGCGCGGTGGCGGTGGTGGGGGGGGCGGTGGCGGGGGGCTTGCCCGGCCTCGGCCATGCGCGTGTCCAGCGTCCAGAGCCTGCAATCATGCTTGCTCGCGATCGCAAGGTGCAGGGCGTCTGGCGCACGCAGGCTGGTTTGCTCAACGAACCGTGTCGCCGTGCGGCAATCGTCGGAGGTGACGGCCAGCATTATCGCACCTGTGGACAGCACCGTTCGGCACAGTGTCTGCGCCGTTGCGACCTGATCGCGGCTCAGCTCGCCTCGGCGACCCTTGATCCCCAGAGCAGAGGCGATCTCGGCGATCAGCCATTCACTGGCGACGAGTTGTTCGTCACTGGCGAGCAAGGCGCGAGCGGGCTCCGAGTGCGATTCGGACAGCACTGCCGCCAAGACGACCGACGTGTCCGCATAGCAGCTCAAATCTCGCCGCTCTCGCGGACGCGCGACATGAAGTCGCCCGCGCTCTCATGCTGGTAGGGCGTCGTCGCCGCGAACCGGCGCAACGCCTCCACGTCTATTGGCCTCTTCGGCGGCACCTCCGCAACGATCTGCGCGACCGGCTTGCCACGATTGGTGATCGTCACCGTCTCGCCCGTCCCGGCCAGCCGGACGAGTTCGCTCAGCCGCGCTTTCGCCTCCGCCAATGCCACCGTCGCCATCATCGCCTCCTGACCATCTATGTGGTCAGATAGGCCGGGCGGCGACGGCGCGCAATCGCGCTAGGGCGCGCCGACCCTCGCCTTGAGCTGGTCCGCCATCTGCACGTGCCGCGCGACGATCGGCGTGGTCGATCCCGCGACCTGCTTCACCGCCGGCGCGTCGCCATCGCGCGCATAGCCCTGCTCGACCGTCAGCGCTGCGCGATGCGCCAGCGCCTGGTGCCGGGCATAGGCCTGGTCCAGGTCCGCCCCCTTCAGCGACTGCAGTTCGCCCAGCAACCGCGCCTGTTCGCCGTCCAGTCCCTCGGGCGGGGGTTTCAGCCCGGCCTGCGCCGTCGCCCGCGCCAGCGCGGCCCTGGTCTGCCCGTGCTGCTGGATCATCATCTGCGCATAGGCGCGCACTTGTGGATCGATGCTCTGGGCCAGCACCGTGTCGGCTTCCAGCATCTCGAACTCGTCGGACTGCGCCGCCGCCGTCACGAACTCGCGCGTCGGGCGCGAGCCGGGATCCTGCGCCAGCGCCGGCGACGCCACGAGCGCGGCTGCGCTCGCTGCGAAAAGCGCCCACCGCATCACGGCTGACCCTGCCCGCCGCCGGCGCCATAGACGTTGCCGGTGGTGAAGCTGCCGTCGTCCTCGGCGAGCCGCACGAAGATGCCCGCGAGCTCGGCGGGCTGCCCCGGCCGGCCCAGCGGCGTCGTCGCGCCGAACGTCACCACCTTGCCCGGCTGCGCGCCGCCCGAGATCTGCAGCGGCGTCCAGAACGGCCCTGGCGCGACGCCGTTGACGCGGATGCCCTTGGACCCGAGCTGCTTGGCGAGGCTCTTCACGTAATTCATCGTCGCCGCCTTGGTCTGCGCATAGGCGTAAAGGTCGGGCGAAGGATCATAGGCCTGCTCGGACGTCGTGCCGATGATCACCGAGCCCGGCTCCAGATGCGGCAGCGCTGCCTTGATGATCCAGAACGGGGCATAGATGTTGGTCTTCATCGTCCGGTCGAACTCGTCGGTCGTCAGGTCGGCGATCGAGGGGATGGACTGCTGACGCCCGGCGTTCATCACCAGCGTGTCGAGGCCGCCCAGACCGCTCACCGCACGATCCACCAGCTGGCGGCAGAACGCCTCGGTCCGGATGTCGCCGGGGATCGCGACCGCCTTGCGCCCCTCGCGGCGGATCAGGTCGATCACCTCGCGCGCGTCCGGCTCTTCCTCGGGCAGGTAGTTGATCGCGACGTCCGCGCCCTCGCGCGCATACGCGATCGCCGCCGCGCGACCGACGCCGGAATCGCCACCGGTGATCAGCGCCTTGCGCCCCGTCAGCCGGCCGGACCCCACGTAGCTGGTCTCGCCATGGTCGGGCCGCGGGTCCATCTTGCTGGCCAGGCCCGGCCAGGGCTGCTTCTGGCTGGTGAAAGGCGGCTTGGGATATTT
>CAXTWJ010000455.1:510-2147 GCA_964247925.1 uncultured Sphingomonas sp. | reverse complement strand
CCACGCGCACCACAACTTGCCGCTCGGCGTCGCCAACTGGGTGGTCGCGGGGCAGGCGGGTGCGATCCGCGTCTATGCGAGCTTGGCGGGCATGGGCGCGGGCGCCGGCAACGCGCCACTGGAGGTGTTCATCGCCGCCGCCGACCGGAAGGGTTGGAGGCATGACTGCGACCTGTTCGCGTTGATGGACGCGGCGGAGGAGTTGGTCCGCCCGCTGCAGGACCGGCCGGTCCGCGTCGATCGCGAGACGCTGACGCTCGGCTATGCGGGCGTCTATTCCAGCTTCCTGCGCCATGCGGAGAAAGCCGGCGCCGAGCATGGCGTCGATGCGCGCGCGATCCTGGTGGAGCTCGGGCGGCGACGAATGGTCGGCGGACAGGAGGACATGATCGTCGATGCCGCCCTCGATCTGGCGCGGGCGGCCAGCGGGTAGCGCTGCCTAGATTGATATCGCCGCCAGCTCCTTGAGCGGCACCGTGGCGTCCGCGAGCCGCGCCGGGTCGACGGCGGCCCGGCCCGACACCAAAGCGCGACCCGCCACGAAATCCCTGACCGCGTTCACGCAGTCGAGCGCGATCACCCGGCCGTCACGCAAGTAGGCGATCGAAAAGGACCGCATCGCCGGATCGCCGCGCATCACCGCGGCGTCATGGCCGCCGGACAGCCCCACCGTCTGCAGCTTGAGGTCGTACTGGTCGGACCAGAACCAGGGCACGGCCGCATAGGCCTGCGGCTCGCCGGTGATCGCGCGCACGGCCGTCGTGGCCATATCGCTGGCGTTCTGCACCGATTCGAGCCGGATCAGCTCGCCCTCGGAAAAACTGTTGGCGTGAAGCGCGCAGTCGCCGATCGCATACACGTCGGGCAGCGTGGTCCGGCAATGGACATCGATCACTACTCCGTTGCCGCCCTCCGCGCCCGCGGCGAGTAGCGGTCCCACCTCCGGCACGATGCCGATGCCGACAATCACCATCTCGCAGCCGAGCACCTCGCCGCTCGCGAGCCGGACGCCGCTCGCGCGCCCGTCCGTCTCCTCGATGCAGGCCACCGTCGCGCCGAGCCGTACATCGACGCCGCGCGCGCGGTGCTCGGCCTCGTAGAATCGCGACAACGCCACGCCCGCGACCCGGGCCAGGACGCGATCCTGCGCCTCCAGCACCGTTACCTGCTTGCCTAGCTTGGCGAGCACGGCGGCCGCCTCCAGCCCGATATATCCGCCGCCGATGATGCACACGCGACGGGTGCTCGCCAGCTCGGTCATCATCCGATCCACGTCCGCGCGACTGCGCACCGCGTGGACGCCGGCCAGATCGTGACCCGAGCAGCTCAGCCGTCGCGGCCGGCCGCCCGCCGCCCAGCTCAGCGCGCCGTACCCGATCCTCGCGCCGTCGGCGGTCGCCCCCCCGGGCGCGACGGGCATCGGGGCGTGTGGGGCCGCGACCGCCGCCAGGAGCAGGACGGGCACCGCCGCTAGCAGCCACGGCCAGGTCCCGAGCGAAGCGCCCGGCCGGGACAGGGGGAACAGCAGGCCCAGCGCCGCCGACGCCAGCGCGAGGGTGAACGCGAACTTGAACAGGAAACGGACCGTGCCCAGGGCGGCGCCGATGTCGGGCCGCATCCCGAGGCTGACGGAGAAC
>CAXTWJ010000455.1:0-500 GCA_964247925.1 uncultured Sphingomonas sp. | reverse complement strand
GCCAGCCGCCCAGATCAGCGCGCCGTACCCGATCGTCGCGCCGTCGGCGGTCGCCACCGCGTGCGCTACGGGATCGACCGCGACGACTTGCCGGCCGGCCAGCATGGCCACGCTGCGTTCGGCCCAGAAATCGGCCGGACGGATCAGCAGGCGCTCCCACGGCTTGTCGCCGGCCAGATAGTCCTTGGACAATGGCGGGCGCTCGTAGGGCAACTCGGACTCATCGCCGATCACAACGATCGAGCCCGCGAACCTGCGCTGCCGAAGCGCGATGGCCGCACTCGCGCCACCATGACCCGCGCCGACGATGACCACGTCGTAGCTGGCGTCCGCTCCCCCCGGCCGGGCCGCCGTCATCGCCCCGTCCAGCGGGGTTCGCGCTTGTCGAGGAACGCGCGCGGGCCTTCCCTGGCATCCTCGCTCGCGACCACTCGTCCGGCGGTATCGCGGGCACGCCGCCAATAGGCCGCCTCCTTCATCTCGCCCGCCTCCCGCGCGCA
>CAXTWJ010000454.1:0-2151 GCA_964247925.1 uncultured Sphingomonas sp. | reverse complement strand
CGCCAACGCCGCCGCGGCGATGGACGCGCGAGTGCTCGCGGTCGCCGCGAGCCACGGCTATGAGCGCGTCGATCCGCCGCTGGCCGAATATGCCGACGCCCTCGGGACGCGGCTCAAGGCGGGGGGCCTGCGCGACGCCGTCCGCTTCGTCGATCCCGCCTCTCAGCGTACGCTCGCGATCCGGCCGGACCTGACCGCGCAGGTCGCGCGCATCGCCGCCACGCGCATGGGCCATCACCCGCGCCCCGTGCGCCTGTCCTATGCCGGCCCGGTGCTGCGGCTGAGCGCGCCCGAGCTGTCGCCGGCGCGCGAGCGGCGCCAGATCGGCTGCGAGCTGATCGGCCTCGACACCGTCGCCGCCGCGCGGGAAGTCGTCACGGTCGCCGCGGAGGCGCTAGCCGTGACCGGCGCGACGGGGCTGTCGATCGACTTCACGCTGCCCGACCTGCTCGACGCGCTGGTGGTCGGTCCGATGGTGGTCGCGCCCGATCGGGTCGCCCCCCTGCGCGCGGCGCTGGATGCGAAGGACGCCGGCGCCGTCGCCGGGATCGCGCCCGCCTTCCTGCCGCTGATCGAGGCGGCCGGCCCGTTCGCCCCCGCGCTCGAGCGCCTGCGCGCGTTCGACCGTGACGGCCTGCTCGCCACCCGCCTCGACGGGCTCCAGCGGATCGCGGGCGCGCTGGACGGCATTCAGCTCACGCTCGACCCGACCGAGCGCCACGGCTTCGAGTATCAGTCCTGGCTCGGCTTCTCCTTGTTCGTCGCCGGCGCGCCGGGAGAGGTCGGGCGCGGCGGCACCTATGCGGTGATGCACGAGAACGGGGCGGAGGAGGCCGCGCCCGGCTTTTCCCTGTTCCCCGACGCGCTTCCCGCCGGCGCCGACGCGCCCGACCGCCGCCGCCTGTTCCTGCCGCTCGGCACGCCCGCCAGCGACGGGGCGCGGCTGCGGGCGCAGGGCTGGGTCACCGTGGCCGCGCTGGAGGCCGGCGACACGCCCGAAGCGCAGCTCTGCACGCATCTGCTCGCGGACGGGACACCGCGCGCCATCGGCGATTGACCCCTGTGCGCCGCGTCGCTACCGGCGCCCGCGACAGTTTCGGAACCCGCCGCGCGTCGAGTCCCGTCGAAGGACGCGCGGTGCTGACCAGGCGGGTGGAGTTCCGTACTCGATGGCCAATGTAGCGGTGATCGGCGCCCAATGGGGCGACGAGGGCAAGGGCAAGATCGTCGATTGGCTCGCCAGCCGGGCCGACATGGTCGTGCGGTTCCAGGGCGGGCACAATGCCGGACACACGCTGGTCGTCGGCGATCAGACCTACAAGCTGTCGCTGCTGCCGTCGGGCATCGTGCGCGGCACGCCGTCCGTCATCGGCAACGGCGTGGTGCTCGACCCCTGGCACCTGCGCGACGAGGTGGCGAAGCTGGGCGGGCAGGGCGTGGCGATCACGCCCGACACGCTGCGCGTGGCCGACACCTGCGCATTGATCCTGCCGCTGCATGGCGAGCTGGACGGCCTGCGCGAGGATGCGTCGGGCGCCGGCAAGATCGGCACCACCCGGCGGGGCATCGGCCCGGCCTACGAGGACAAGGTCGGCCGGCGCGCGATCCGGCTGTGCGACCTCGCGCATCTGGACAGCCTCGAGCCCCAACTCGACCGGCTGCTCGCGCATCACGACGCGCTGCGCGCCGGGTTCGGCGCCGGGCCGATCGACCGGCCTGCGCTGATCGAGCAGCTGCGCGACATCGCCGGCTTCGTGCTGCCCTATGCCAGGCCGGTGTGGCGCGACCTTAACGCGGCACGCGCGGTGGGCCGGCGCATCCTGTTCGAGGGCGCGCAGGGCGTGCTGCTCGACATCGACCACGGCACCTACCCCTTCGTCACCTCGTCCAACACGGTCGCGGGCGCGGCGGCGGCGGGGTCGGGGATCGGGCCGTCCGGCGTCGGCGTCGTGCTGGGCATCGCCAAGGCGTACACCACCCGCGTCGGCTCCGGCCCGTTCCCGACCGAGCTCGCCGGTGAGATCGGCGAGCGGCTGGGCCAGCGCGGCCGCGAGTTCGGCACGGTGACCGGCCGCAAGCGCCGCTGCGGCTGGTTCGACGCGGTGCTGGTGCGCCAGTCGGCGGCGGTCAGCGGCATCACCGGCATCGCGC
>CAXTWJ010000453.1:0-2153 GCA_964247925.1 uncultured Sphingomonas sp. | reverse complement strand
GTTAAAGCCGCGTAAACCGCCCGGCTCCACCGCCAGCGCGCGCGCGGCGCCGTCCAGCGCGGCCTGCCCCGCCGCCAGCTCGCGCCCGACCCGCGCGCGCGCCTCCGCCAGCGTCAGCCCGGCCAGCGTCGCCGTCATGTAATTGCCCGCCTCCGCCAGCGCGGACGGCGACATGCCCGGCGGCAGGTCGAGCACACGGTTCTCGATCGCGCCGTCCTCGCTGACGATCACCGCCATCGCCTGGCGGTCGGATAGCGCGACAAAGCCGATCTGGCGCAGCCGCGCCTCGCGCTTGGGCACCATCACCAGCCCGGCGCAGGCGGACAGGCCGGAGAGCGCGGCGGCGGTGGTGGCGAGCGCCTCCTCCACCGGTCCGGCGCTGGTCGCGCCAAATCTGCTGATCGGCGCCTCGATCCGCGCGCGCTCTTCCGCGCTGGGCTCCGTCGCCTGCATCATGCCGTCGACGAACAGCCGAAGGCCCAGCTCTGTCGGCACCCGGCCAGCGCTGGTGTGCGGCGAGGCGAGCAGCCCCAGCGTCTCCAGCTCCTGCATGACGCTGCGGATGGACGCGGGAGACAGCCTCAGCCCGCCTGTGGCAAGCGTCCGCGAGCCCACGGGCGCGCCGCTTTCCAGATAGCCGTCGACGACGCGGCGAAAGATGTCGCGGGCGCGGTCGGTCAGCTCGGTGACGGGGATGGACGCGGCGCTCATGCTTGCCATGTAGGCCCCGGCGCCGTCCGCGTCACGATCGGCAACACGCCATCGCTTGTGCGGGATACCACAGCTTGGGCAAGGCGCGGACAAATAACGGGAATGCCAGGCAAGACGAGGCGATGTCCAACGCCGCTTCGATCCGGTCGCGCTTCGTCGCCGTTGGAGGCGAATCAGCTCTCGCTATAGGCCCGGGGCAGGATCGATTCGAAGCAAGTCGCTACGAACACGTTACGATTGCACGCTTCTTTTGAGTTGCGGCAAAGGTTAACGAAGTGTACATCTCTCGTTAAGGAACGGCGACCCGCTGATTGGTCGTCACCTTTGTAAGCTTCCGTTGCCGTGACGACTGTTTCCATGCTCAGCGAGAAGGGGTGGTACGATGAAATGGGCACTGGCCGCGGCGCTTGCCGCGACGACGATGATCGCCGCACCAGCTGTGGCGACGCCGATCTATCTCGATTTCGAGAACATCGCGCCGTATCCGAACAGTAGCGACGTTCTGATCAATGATTTTTACAATGGCGGCACCAGCAGCATCGGGACGTCTGGCACCAACTATGGTGTCCAGTTCACGTCGGAAGCGCTGCTGCTCTGCTTGAACACGGCGGGTACCGACTGCTCCAACACGTCCCGCGGCGGGCAGGGAATCTCGTCCTCGGCGTTCGGCGCGCTCTTCTTCCCGAGCGCGAATCCGACGATGAATGTCGCGGCGGGGTTCGATACCGGATTCTCTTTCGTTTACAGCGATCCCTTCGCGGTGGGTACGACGGTGAACGTGTATGACGGCCTGAACGGGATGGGCAGTCTGCTTACCTCCGCCACCTTGCCCGGAACGCCCCAAGCAGGATGTGATGCGACGATTGCTGACGGGGCGAACTATTGCCCGTTCAACTCCTATTCCGTCGCCTTTTCCGGCATTGCGAAGTCGGTCGTCTTCGGCGGTCCAACCAATCGCCAGGTTTTCGATGACTTCACCTTCGGGTCGGTCACGGTCGGCGGCGGTGGCGAGGACGTCAGCGCGGCGCCCGAGCCCGCCGCCTGGGGCATGATGCTTGCCGGCTTCGGCGCGATCGGCGCGACCCTGCGGCGGCGGCGGCGCAAAAGCGTCAGCTTCGCGTAAACGCCGGACCTCCCCTGCAAGGCCCTGCCCACTGGCGGGGCCTTGTTGCGTCCGCGCCAAGCTCCACCGTCCCTGACTCGACCGCCGCTGAACTGACCACCCTTGTCCGCACCCCCGCCGCGCCGCTAGGAGCTCTCGCCCAACACAGGAGCTTTTATGCGCCCCAGCGGCCGCGCCCCCGACCAGATGCGCCCCATCACCATCGAGCCCCGTTTCACCCGCCACGCGGAGGGGTCCGTGCTGATCGGGTTCGGCGACACCAGGGTGCTCGTCACCGCCAGCGTCGAGGAGCGCGTGCCGCCGTTCCTGCGGGGCAAGG
>CAXTWJ010000452.1:0-2167 GCA_964247925.1 uncultured Sphingomonas sp. | reverse complement strand
AAGCGGTGCCGTCGCTCCGGCTCGCGAACCTCCTCCGGCTGCGCCACCCGATGTCGGTGGACCTCTACGCGGAACGGACCGCGCGGCACGCGAAGCTCGTCGTCTTGCGCCTCCTCGGCGGGGCGAGCTACTGGCGGCACGGGGTGGAACGGCTGGCGGCGCTCGCCCGATGACCGACGCGCTCGCCCGCGTCCCGCCGCTGCTCGCCGCGCACGTTCTGCTCGCCGCGTCGGCGCTGGCGCTGGGCATCGCGATCAGCTTGCCGCTCGCGGTCTGGTCCGCGCGCCGGCCCGGGGTGGCACGCGTGGCGCTGGGCGCGGCGAGCCTGGTGCAGACGATCCCGTCGCTGGCACTGCTCGCGCTCTTCTATCCCCTGCTGCTCAGCCTGTCATGGCTGGGCGTGCCCGCGCTCGGCTTCTTGCCGTCGCTGCTGGCGCTGACGCTCTACGCGGTGCTGCCGATCCTGCGCAACGGCGTCGCGGGGCTGAACGGGCTCGACCCGGCGGTGATCGAGGCGGCGGACGCGGTGGGCATGACGCCCGCGCAGAAGCTGCGGCTGGTCGAGGCGCCGCTGGTCGCGCCGGTGCTAATCGCCGGGATCCGCACCGCCGCGGTGTGGACGATCGGCGCCGCTACCCTCTCGACCACCGTGGGCGCGGCAAGTCTGGGCGACCTGATCTTTGCCGGACTGCAGACGCAGAACTGGGCGCTGGTGCTCGCCGGCTGCCTCGCCAGCGCGGCGCTGGCATTGGCGGCGGACGCGCTGATCGGGCTGATCGAGCGCGGCATCGCAAGACGGCGGCGGGCGTGGTGGCTGGGCGGCCTTTTGGCGATCGTCGCCGGGATCGCGCTCGCCACCGCCCCGCTCTGGGCCGGACGAGGGCAGCGCATCGTGGTGATCGGCGCGAAGAACTTCTCCGAACAGTACATCCTCGCCCGCCTGATCGGCACCCGGCTGGAGCGCGCCGGCTATCGCGTCGAGTATCGCGACGGCCTGGGCTCCGCCGTCATCTTCGGCGCGCTCGCGGGCGGCGACGTGGACATCTATGTGGACTACGCCGGCACACTCTGGACCAACGAGATGCACCGCACCGATGTGCCCGAGCCCGCGCGCATGGTCGCCGCGATCGGCGATTGGGCGCGGCGGACGCGCGGCGTCGGACTGGTCGGCGCGCTCGGGTTCGAGAACGCCTATGCCTTCGCCATGCGCGAGGATCACGCGCAAGCGCTGCGCGTCCGCTCGCTCGACGACCTCGTATCCGCCTCGCCGCGGCTGGTGCTGGGCAGCGACCTGGAGTTCCTGGACCGCCCCGAATGGCGGGCCGTGCAACACGCCTATCCGCTCCGGTTCAGGTCGGCGCGGCCGTACAGCCCGACCTTCATGTACCGCGCGCTCGCGAGCGGCGACGCGGACGTGATTTCCGCCTTTTCCTCCGACGGCCGGATCGCGGCGGATCATCTGCGCGTGCTCACCGACCCGCGCGGCGCCATTCCCGGCTACGATGCCATCCTGCTGGTCTCCCCGCACCACGCCGGCGATGCCCGGTTCCTCGCCGCGCTCCAGCCGCTGGTCGGCCACGTTCCTGTCGCGGCCATGCGCCAGGCCAACTATCTGGTCGATCGTGACGCCGACAAACGTAGCCCGGAACAGGCTGCGGCATGGCTGGAGCGAAAGATCGGGCTAGAAGAATAGTTTCCTGACCGACAGCCGCACCGTTCGCCCGAGCGGGTCAATGAGGTCCGGCTGGTAGCTCACCGGCACCGCGCCGGTCTGGTCGGTCACGCGCTGGCGCTGGTCGAACAGGTTCTCGAAGCCGACCGTCACCCGCGTGCCACGCAGCCAGGGATGCTTGCGGATCAGGTCGAGCCGCTGGCTGAAATCGGCGAACAGCCGCAGGTTCGCCGTGGTCAGCGACCCGAAGTCCAGCCGCGTCGGCGTCGCCGGCGTGCCGCCGTTGACCCGCGTCGCGCTCTGCCAGTTCACCGACGTGCGCACGCCCAGCCCGTTATTGCTGTAGCCCGCCTGCCCCTCCAGCTCGTGCCGTGGCTGGCCGCCGCTCTGCCCGACCGCGTCGCCGTGGAGCAGGTCGAGGCGCGGGCCACTGGCGGTGACCAGCACGTCGTCAGTCAGGTGGATCGTGTGATATAGCGCGAACTGGAGCCTGCC
>CAXTWJ010000451.1:0-2171 GCA_964247925.1 uncultured Sphingomonas sp. | reverse complement strand
ACGCTAGCCTCTCCCCAAGTACAGGACAGGAGCATCACAGCATGGCAACCGTCACGGCGGGCTGGGACGGCCCGCGCCGCCACGCAACCGATCGCTACACCCGCGTCGCGATCACGCTGCACTGGGTCATCGCCGCGCTGATCCTGTACAATCTGACGTCGGGACTGCTGAACGACGTGCTGCCGGGTTGGTTCTTCGTGTTCCATATCTCGTCGGGGCTGACGATCCTCGCGCTGTCGCTGTTCCGCGTCGTGTGGCGGCTGACGCACAAGCCGCCGCCCCTGCTGCCGATGGCGGGGTGGGAGCGATGGCTGGCGCACAGCGTCCACCTGCTGTTCTATCTCGCCATCCTGTTCGTGCCGTGGACGGGGTGGGTGATGATCTCCGCCAATCCGCCCGCCGGCTCGCCGGGGGCCGCCTATGCCGAGCAGCTGCGCGCGGAGCGGGTGCCGGCGCCCGTGCAGGCCAAGCCGGGGCATCCCACCACGCCCTCGCCCGTAGCCAAGCGGCGCAGCCCGCCGATGTTCTGGGGCCTGTTCCCGGTGCCGCTGATCAAGCCGGTCAACGAGCTGGGCCGCGAGCCCGCCGGCGTTCCCGGCCAGCGCGCGTTCCACGAGAAGATGGAGGGCATCCATTCGCTCGGCGGCTGGCTGTTCCTCGTGCTGCTGGTGCTGCACGTCGGCGGCGCGCTCAAGCACCAGTGGATCGACCGGATGCCCGAGCTGGCGCGCATGGGGCTGGGCCGGCGGCGGCGCGCGTGATGCGGATCGCCGGGGTGACACACGACCTCGCCGGTCTTTGTCGCTGGACGATGGCGCTGCTGGCGATCGTGCCCGCACTGGCCGCCGCCGACCTGCCCAAGAAGGGCGAGCCGCCGCTCACCGCGCAGACGATGCGGTCGGGCGGGCCGATCGACCCGGAGCAGGCGAAACTGCGCTTCGACGCCGCCGACCTCCGGTTCGAGGTGCTGCCAGCGACCGAACAGCTGAGCGGCATCGCGACGCTGACCTTCACCGCCAAGGCGCCGATGACCGCGCTGGTGCTCGACCTCGATCGCAACCTGCCCGTCAGCGCGGTCGCGATCGACGGCCAGGCGCTGCCGGCAAGCGCGTGGGCCGACCCGGAAGGCAGGCTGCGCATCGCCCTGCCCCGTCCGGTGCCGGCCGGGCGGACCGTGGTCGCGCGCCTCACCTATGGCGGCACGCCGCACGTCGCGGTGCGCGCGCCGTGGGACGACGGCGTGGTCTGGTCCAGGACGCCAAGCGGGCAGACCTGGTTCGCGACCACGGCGGAGGGCTATGGCTGCGACCTGTTCTGGCCGTGCCTCGATTTCCCGACCGGCGAGCCCGGCGTCGTCACGCTGCACATCACCGTACCCGCGGGGCTGGCGGCGCCGTCGAACGGCGTGCTGCTCGGCGTCGATCGCTGGGCGGACGGACGCTCGACCTGGCACTGGCGGGTCCAGCATCCCAACACCTATGGCATCGCGCTCAACGTCGGCCCGTACGAGCAGGTCAGCGGCGGCTATCGCAGCCGCTACGGCAACACGATCCCGATGTTCTACTGGTACCTGCCTGGCGAGAAGGCGAAGGCGGAGGCGCTGTTCGCGGAGTTCGCGCCGACGCTGGATTTCTTCGAGGCGACGATCGGCCCCTACCCGTTCGGGACCGAGAAGGTCGGCGTGGTCGAGACCCCGCACAAGGGCATGGAGCACCAGACGATCAATGCCTATGGCAACGAATATGCCAAGGCCCCCGAAGGGTTCGACTGGCTGTTCCAGCACGAGTTCGGCCATGAATGGTTCGGCAACCAGCTGACCGCCGCCAACTGGGACGACTATTGGCTGCACGAGGGCTTCGACACCTATATGCAGCCGCTTTATGGCCGCTGGCGCGAGGGCGAGGCGCGCTACGCGGCGATGATGGCCGGGCAGCGCGACAAGATCGCGAACAAGGTGCCGATGGTGCGCGACCGCGAGCTGTCGGGCGACGACGTGTACGAGGACACGAACGGCGGCCCGGGACAGGACATCTACTACAAGGGCAGCTGGAGCCTGCACACGCTCCGGTGGCTGATCGGCGACCGCGCGTTCTTCGATGCGACGCGGCTGCTCGTCTATGGCCGCCCGGACCCGCGGCCCGGCAACTTCCAGCCGCGCTACGGCTCGACCC
>CAXTWJ010000450.1:0-2172 GCA_964247925.1 uncultured Sphingomonas sp. | reverse complement strand
GGTTCGCCCCGCGCCGGTGCCGCGCGCGGGCGAGGGCTCGGCGGACGCCTATCTAGCCTTGTTCGACCGCCTGCTCGGCTGACGCGCCCGCCTCGCGCTCCGCGCTCCGCTCCAGCGCCACCTTGATCATCGCGGTCATGGGATCGGCGAACATCAGCCCCAGCACCCCGAACAGCGCGCTGGCCAGGATCTGCATGGAGAGCGTCAGCGCCGGCGGCAGATCGACCGTGCGACGCGCCACGATCGGCACGACCACATAGCCGTCGAAGCTCTGCACCACCGCCCAGGTGCCCAGCGCCCACAGCCCGGTGTGCGAGCCCGCGCTGAACCCGACAGCGACCATCAGCGCGCCCGTGATGAACGAGCCGATGTTCGGGACGAAGGCGAGGATGCCCGCGATAATGCCCAGCACCAGCGCCATCGGCACGCCGCCGATCTCCAGCGCGACCCAGGTCAGCAGCCCCTCCGCCGCCATGCCCACCAGTCGCCCGGCCAGCAGCCGGCGCAGCGTGCGCCCCATCCGCTCGATCGTGACCGCGTAGTCCGGGCGCCGGTCGCTGGGTATCATCCACTGCAGCCCGCGCTCGTACAGGCGCGGTTCCATCGCGAAGAACAGCCCCAGCACCAGGATGAACACGATCGTGGTCACCGCCCCGATCGCCGTGCCCAGCCACGAGGTCAGCCGCCCGACCTGCCCCGCCGCCTGGCGCAGCAGGCCACCGACGTCGCCTGCGCCGGGCATGACGCCCAGGCCGGTGAGCCAGGCGGACAGCCGGACATATTGCACCTGCAGCGTGACGCCCAGTTGGCTGAACTGCTGCACCACCTGCACGCCGAGCAGGTAAAAGGTGCCGACCAAGAAGGCGAGGACGCCCAGCACCACGATCAGCAGCCGCCACCCGCGCGACAGCCGCGTCACCCGCCCGAGCAGGCGCACGCCGCCGTCGAGCATGGCCGCGAACACGATTCCGCCGAAGATCACCAGCAGCGGCTGCGCCAGGAACACGGCCAGCGCGATCGCGCCAATCATGCCCAGCCATACGGTGGCACGCTTCATCTCCTGCCGGACCAGCGGGTCGCGCAGCTCGTTGGGTCCGGCCTCGCGGACCAGGTCCCGCGGCCGCTCGATCGGCCGCGGGTCGGTCACTGGCCCTGTCCCGGGCCTGGCGACGGAACCCGCTCGGCGTGGAGCGACGTCCCCGCGCGGCCGCCGCGGAACGCACCGAACCAGGTCAGCGGATTGAGGCTCGTCGAGCCGTCCAGGGAGAAAGTGAGGAACTCCGCGCGGCCGCCCAGATTTTCATACGGCACCGGCCCGCCCAGCCCCTGTTCGGCGAGCGAGAACCGGCTGTCGGCGGAACGGTCGCGATTGTCGCCCATCATGAACACATGATCGGCCGGAATGCGGACGGGGCCGTAATCATCGCCCATGCTCTGCCCCAGCTCCACCGTGTCATAGCGGCGGCCATTGGGCAGCGTCTCCGTCACGATCGGCAGGTGGCACACCGCCGTGCCGTCCGCGCGGCGCTGTAGCGCGTCGGGATAGTCTACCGGACTGCACGGGCTGTTCGCGTCCACGGGCAGGTCGCGATAGTGCAGCGGCCCGCGCAGGACCGCCCGGCCGTTCAGGATCAGGGCGCCGCCGCGCACCTCCAGCGTGTCGCCGGGCAGGCCGATGACCCGCTTGATATAGTCATTGTTGGTGCCCGGCGGCGTCACGATCGCCACGTCCCCGCGCTCGGGCAGGCGCCCGAACAGCCGGCCGTGCATGAACGGCAGCGACACCGCCCAGCTCGCGTCCGGGCGATGCAGCACCAGCCCGCGAAAGATGCCGACGGGGTTGGGAATGGTCGGCGACACGAACGACCAGCCATAGGCCCATTTCGACACGACGAGCCGGTCGCCCACCTCCAGCCCCGGCAGCATCGACTCCGACGGGATGTAGAACGGCTTGGCGATGAAGGAATGGAAGCCGAGCACCACGAGGAGCAGCGTGCCGATGCCCTTCACCTCGCCCCACCAGTCGGTGCCGCGCTTGAGCGGCGTCCGGGTCGCGGCGGGAGTAGGCGGGTCGGTCTCGACGGGGGCGGGCGTGACGACGTCGGTCATGGGTCGGGGTCCGGGAGCGCCTCGATCACCACGAACGCCTGCGCCCAGGGGTGATCGTCGGTC
>CAXTWJ010000449.1:1170-2174 GCA_964247925.1 uncultured Sphingomonas sp. | reverse complement strand
CGAACGGGGAAGAAAACTCAACCCCCCACCGCCGCGCTCAGCACGTCGTAGGCGAAACCCTTCCCCTGCCAGACCTCGCCGATCGCGAAATCGTCGGACGAGCGGTTGGTGAAGAAGATCACGACCACCCCGTCGTCGGGCAGGATGAAGTTGCGCGCCTGCACGCCCCAGATCTCCCCGTCGCGCTGCACGATCCGCTTGGGCGCGGCGCAGCCGGCGAGCTTGCCGGGGAACACCCACTGCCCCAGCGCCTGATACGACCCGTTCCCCTCCGGCTTCCACAGCTCGGCGAGCGCGGCGGGCGGCAGCAGCTTGCCCGTCATCAGCGAGCGGTCGAAGGCGAACACCGCGCGCGCCGTCCCCATCAACCCGCCCGCCGCGCCCCAGCTGGCGAGCTGGAAGTGGGGCTCGGGCTTGCCGCCAACAAAGCCGGGGACGCCGACCTCGTCGGTGCGGGCCATGGCCGTTCCAGCCGGCCAAGCCATTCGCCCGGCCTCTCCGAACCCGACATAATCGCAATTGTTGTAGCTGAACTGGTTCCCCGGCTTCGCTGATCCGCCTAGGCAGTACCGCAGATCCGGGCGTGCTGCCTTGTAGAAAGACGGCACCCCGTCCGGGCCGGCCGGCGTGCTATCAGGGTTAGGCAGACCTGTATGATGCGTCAGCATTTGTCGAACAGTGAGCTCGCCGACGCCACCGTCATCGGCCGGAGTGAGCGCGACCTTTCTGTCCAGCCCTCTGGGATCGCCCGCCGCGCGCAGCACCAGCGCCGCGGTCACCTGCTTGGTGATGCTCGCCAGCCGCCACCGCTCGCCCGCCTTGTGCGGCGCCCCGCCATCCGGGCGGATCGGGCCATAGCCGCGGTCGAGCAGCACCCGGTCGCCTTCTGCCAGCCCCGGCGCCGCATCGGCGCCGACCGCCAGCAGGTCCATCGACACGCGGCCCAGCACGGGCAGCACGGCCCCGTCCGCCCCGGCGCGGCCCAGGCCCGCCACGCGGCGTGG
>CAXTWJ010000449.1:0-1160 GCA_964247925.1 uncultured Sphingomonas sp. | reverse complement strand
GGCCATCGCCGCGGCCGAGCAGCACCCGGGCGCCGCGCGCCACCAGCACCTCGCCGGCGAGGCGGTAGGGGCGCACGACGGCGTCGACGGCGGCCACCGCTTCCTTGTCCGTTCGCCCTAAGCCTGTCGAAGGGCGTCCTCCGCTCGAGAGGGCCGGCCGGGCTTCGACGAGCCCAGCCCGAACGGAAAAGGACAACAGCGCGATCCAGAACAGGGCGACCTTCACGCCCGGCTCCCCGGCTTCACCGCCGGCATCGCGGCCAGCTCGGGCGGCAGCGCGTCGGCGGCGTAGCTTGGCACCTCCAGCCGGATCAGCGGAAAGAACGGCACGCCCAGCTCCGCCACCCCGTTCGACCGGTCCACCAGGCACGCCGCCGCCACCGTCGCGCCTCCGGCCGCCGCGATCGCCGCGATCGCCTCGCGGCTCGACAGCCCGGTCGTCACCACATCCTCCATCATCAGCACCGCCTGCCCCGGCTCCAGCCTGAACCCACGGCGCAGCTCGAAGGTGCCGGTCGGCCGTTCCAGGAACATAGACGCCACGCCCAGCGCACGCGCGACCTCGTGCCCCGCGATCACGCCGCCCATCGCCGGCGCCACCACCGCCGTGACTTGGCGCTTCACCGCCTCGGGTAGCCGCGCGACCAGCGCCTCGGCCAGCCGCGTCCCCCGGCGCGGGTCCATCAGCACGCGCGCGCACTGGAGGTAGCGGGACGAGTGCCGCCCCGACGACAGGACGAAGTGCCCGTCGAGCAGCGCGTCGGCCGCCCGGAACTCCGCCAGCACCTCGTCGTCGGTCATCGCGGTCCCGCCCCATCGCCGTTCGTGTCGAGCGCAGTCGAGACACCTTGCCCCGCGACTGCGCTCGGGACGAACCGGGTGTGGGCTGAACTCCCGCCGTTCCTACGGCCCTGCCCGCGCAACGTAAAGCAACGCGGGCCCGAACGGCGCTTGAGACGCGGGGGCCGGTTGCGTATAGGCCACGCCCAAACAGGGCTTCTTCCGCTAAGGCCCTGCCCATCCGAGCCGAGGTTCAAAGAACACCAGATGCGCACAACGGGGCTCCATCACATCGTCATCGCCGCCGGGCTGGCCTTTGCCGGCCTGGGCGCGGCGGCGGCGCAGCAGCCGGCGCATGCGCCGGCGGGCGCCACCAACAT
>CAXTWJ010000448.1:0-2181 GCA_964247925.1 uncultured Sphingomonas sp. | reverse complement strand
CGCGCCACGCGGACGATGGCGGTCGGGATTGGGGCCGAGCCCCAGGCCCAGGCGGCCCATCAGGCGAGCGCCACGAGATCGGTCGCGGTCGTCCCCGTCGCGCGCACGAAGCGCGGGCGGACGTCCAGCACCTGGCCGCTCGCGACGTTGCGGAACACCACGTCGGCGGTGCCCCCTACCCCGCGCAGCGTCACGGTGCCCCCGGTGCCGACATACAGCGCCTTGGGGATGATCGGCAGCTCGTCCGTGTCGCTCGGGCTGACGCCGAACGGCGCGCGCGGGGCGGCGCTGGCAACGTCGCCGGTGTCGCGAAAGGGATCGATGCTCATGTGCGCTTCTCCTGAACGGGACTGATCGGGGCCGCCCGCCAGAGTATCCCGGCGACTCGGCCGGGGTTCCAGTTATGTTCTCGAACCCGTGTAGGACAGCGCCAAAATCAAGCCCGTCGGCGAAGCAGTTGCCGGACGAACCCGGCGCCCCAGGCGAGCTGCATGAGCGCCGCCGCGACCCCGCTCGCCATGGCGCACCTGCCGCCGGCTCTCGCCCCGACGACCATGCCCGAGCCGAGGCATAGCGCCGCCCAGGCGACGAGCGGCAGCGCGAGGGGCGGCCACCACGGCGCCGCGACCGCCATCAACGCCGCGAGCGGCGGCAGAAGCGGCAGCAGCTGGCGCAGCTTGGGTCGGCGCGCATGATGCAGCAGCGTCCGCGCACGGCCTTGGCCGTAGCGCCAATATTGCCGCGTCAGCGCGCCCGGCGTCGCCCGCGGATGGTAGTGGAGCGCCAGGCTCGGCTCCAGCCAGATGCGCCCGCCCACCGCCAGGAGGCGAAGATCAAGCTCCGCATCCTCATTATGCGACCAGTCCTCGCGATAGCCGCCGACGCGCCCGAACAGCGCCGCGTCCATCAGCGCGTGGTGGCCGTGGTCGATCCACTGGCCTTCCCCTACGTGCCGGTGCGCGGAGCCGCCCGTGCCCAGCCGCGAGTTCTGCGCGGTCGCCGCCGCGATCTGGAAACAGCCGATCCCGCGGCTGATCATGGGCACCACGACGGACGTGGCGTCACGCGCCGCCGCGGCGGCAAGCAGGCCGTCGACATAGCCCGGAGGATAGTCGCAATGCGCGTCCATCCGCACCAGCCAACGCACGCCCGCGCCATGGCGACGCATCGCCAGGTTGACCCCAGCCGACTGCAGCCGCGCAGGGTTATCGAGCAGGACCAGCTGGGCGTGCGACTCGGCCAGTCGCTCGACCAGCTCGCGGCTGCCGTCGGTGCTGCCGCCGTCGGCGACCACGATCATCCGGTCCGGGTTCTCCGTCAACTGCTGGCGCAGCAGCCCGGGCAGCGCCGCCGCCTCGTTCAGGCACGGAACGACGATGAGGACGTCCGCGCTCACCCGCCCGTCACCGCGTCGAGCAGCACCCGGCAGTCGCGCTCGTCGGCGATCAGGTCGGCGCGCGGGATCGCCGCCACCCCGGCCCTGAGCGTGGCGTACCCCACCGCGTCCAGCCCGGCGAGCATCGCGCCGAGCTGCGCGGCCGGGTCCGCGTCGTCCAGCAGCACGCCCGCGCGGTGCCGCGCGAGCCAGCGCCCGGTCTCCACCGACCCGAGCGCGATCGGCACGGTGCCGAAGCTGCTCGCCTCGTACAGCTTGTTGGGCAGGAGCCAGGCCGAGTTCAGCCCCTCCTCGAACCAGTCGATCCCCCAGGCGAAATGACAGCGGGCGTAAAGGTCGGGCAGCTCCTCGGTACGGTAAGGGCCGAGCCAGGTGCAGCCCGGCGCGGCGGCGACGTCGCCCGCGAAATCGGGGAACACCGCGGGGCTGGGCCGCCCGGCGATCAGCACCTCGACCCGGCCTGCCCCGTCCCGCGCCAGCGCGCTCAGTTCCGCGAACGTGCGCCGGC
Organism: uncultured Sphingomonas sp.; assembly: GCA_964247925.1. GTDB lineage: Bacteria > Pseudomonadota > Alphaproteobacteria > Sphingomonadales > Sphingomonadaceae > Sphingomonas. The sequence goes on along the minus strand of CAXTWJ010000448.1, from coordinate 277 downwards.
AGCGCAGATTGCCGAACCAGCCGATCGTCCAGGGCGGCCCGGCCGGCGGCTCGCGCGGGACCGGCGGCGGGCCGGCGAGCGCCAGCAGCTTGTTCTCGACCACCAGTCGGGGCGCGGTCAGCGAGGGCCGACGGTCGAAATATTCGCAGAGGAACGCCGGCGACGACACGATCAGCAGATCGACCCGCCGCAGCAGCCACGCCTCGACCCGCTGGATCGCGCGCGCCGGCAGCGACCGGCCGAGCAGCGCGCGATGGATGTCGAGACATTCATACAC
>CAXTWJ010000447.1:0-2192 GCA_964247925.1 uncultured Sphingomonas sp. | reverse complement strand
GTCACGGCGCCGCTGGCCGGTCGACAGCAGTCGCACCGGCACGTTCGCCAGCGTGCCCAGCCCCACGTCGTCCAGCGCCGCCGTGACCGCGCTGTCTCCTACCCCATCCAGCCGCGCCCAGAACGCGAGCGCCCGATGAAGCGGCAGCTCGCCGTCGAGCGCCAGCGGCTCGCCCAGCCAGGCGCGCCGGCCCTCGACGCGCACCGTTCCCGCCGCCGGCGCGAGCAGCCCGGCGATCATCCGCAACAGGCTCGACTTGCCCGCCCCGTTCGGCCCGGTGACGGTCAGCGCGCCGCCAGGCCCGACCGCCGCGCCCAGCCCCTCGAACAGCAGCCGGCCTCCACGCACGCACGCGACATCGTCCAGCGTCAGGGAGGGTTGCCCGGTGATCATCCCCCGCCCTACCGTGCCCGCCGGGCGAACCCAAGGAGGGCGATGTGGTCGAGGCGTTGAGCGAGGCGGAGCGCGCGGAGGCGCTCGACGGGTTGCCCGACTGGGATTATGACGAGGGCCGCGACGCGATCCGGCGCTCGATCGTCTTCACCGACTTCGCGGAAGCGTTCGGCTTCATGACGCAGGTCGCGCTGATCGCCGAGAAGGCGGATCACCACCCCGAATGGACCAACATCTGGAACCGCGTGGAGGTGCTGCTCACCACCCACGACGCCGGCGGGCTATCGCCGCGCGACATCGAACTGGCGGAGCAGATCGACTCCATACTGGATGGCTAACGCCGCATCGTCCGGCGGAGCCGCCCCGGCATCCAGCGCGCGGCGAACGCCATGCGCTTGGCGGTCGGGCCGACATAGGTGTGCACGGAGGAGCCATGCACCGCCGCCCACGCCGCCTCGGCCACCGCGTCGGCGGACGTCAGCTCCAGCCCGCGCCCGGTCACCATTTCACGGATCGAGCGATTGCTGCCGCCCACCGGCCCGGCGAGCAGCGGCGTGTCGATGAAACCCGGGATCAGGTCGCGCACCTTGATGCCGTCCGCCGCCCATTCCCCATCCAGCGCCTCCGTCAGCGCGCGCACGCCGAACTTGGTCGCCGAATAAGGCGCCAGCCCCGCCGAGCCGTAGATGGCCGACGCCGACGCCGTGTTGAGCAGGCACGAGCCCGGCGTGCGCTTCAGATGGCGGTGCCCGATCCGCGCGCCGTTCAGCACGCCCATGAGGTTGATCGCCACTACCCGGTCTATCTCCGCGAAGTCGGTCTCGGCCAGCGGCCCGCCCGAGCCGATGCCGGCATTGTTGAACAGCACGTCCAGCCGCCCGCCGCTCGCCGCCGTGAACGCGTCCAGCGCCATGACCCAGCCCTCCCGATCGCGGACGTCCAGCCGGTAGCCATGCGCCTGTCCGCCAATTACCGCGACCGTCGCGGCGGTCGCGGGCTCGTTCACGTCGGCGATCCCGACCCGCCAGCCCCGTCGCGCGAACAGCTCGGCCGTCGCCCTGCCGATGCCGGACGCGCCGCCGGTGATGAAGATGGCCTTGTCGCTCACGCCGGTCCCCTGGTTTGACGTGACGCAAGGCATCCCGCATCCTCGCGCCCGATGCCAGTACATTCAGCCCCGGCGCTCGCTTTCGAGAGCGTAGGCAAGCGCTTCGGCTTGGTGTCGGCGGTGGATGGCGTGTCCGCCACGATCGACGGCGGCAGCTTCGTGGCGCTGGTGGGCACCTCGGGATCGGGCAAGTCGACGCTGCTCAGGACCGTCAATCGGCTGGTCGTGCCCAGCGCGGGCCGCGTGCTGATCGACGGCACGGACGTGGCGGATGGCCCCGCGCCGCTGCTGCGCCGCCGGATCGGCTATGTCTTCCAGCACCTCGGGCTGTTTCCGCACATGACCGTGGCGGAGAACATCGCGATCGGCCCCCGTATCGCCGGCCGGACGGAGGACCGCACGGCCGAGCTGCTCGATCTGGTCGAACTGCCCCGCGCGCTGGCGGCGCGCCACCCGGCCGAGCTGTCGGGCGGCCAGCGCCAGCGCGTCGCGATCGCCCGCGCGCTGGCGCCGGGCGCGCGGCTGCTGCTGCTGGACGAGGCGTTCGGGGCGCTCGATCCCGTCACGCGCGACACGCTCGGTCGCGCGATCCGCGCGCTGCACGGCGCGCTGGGGCTGACGACCGTGCTGGTCACGCATGACATGGCGGAAGCACTGCTGCTCGCCGACCGCGTGCTGGTGATGGAGGACG
>CAXTWJ010000446.1:694-2198 GCA_964247925.1 uncultured Sphingomonas sp. | reverse complement strand
ACGTGTTCCTTGCGCGCCAGGATCTGGCACAGGCGCAGGTGGACGCGCTGGCGGAGAACGCCGCCAAGATCATCACCGATGGACAGGGTCGCGTCAGCAAGACGGAGAGTTGGGGCCTGCGCAGCCTCGCCTACCGCATCGCGAAGAACCGCAAGGCGCATTACGTCATGCTCGAGTTCGACGCGCCGGGCGCGGTCGTCGCCGAGCTGGAGCGCCAGACCCAGATCAACGAGGACGTGATCCGCTTCATGACCGTCAAGATCGACACGGCCGAGGCCGGCCCGTCGGTGATGATGAAGAAGCAGGATCGCGACCGCGAACGTCGCGCCGACCGTGACGGCGCCGGCCGTGACGGGGGCCGGGATGGGGGCCGTGACGGCGGTCGCGATGGAGGCCGCGATGGCGGTCGTGAGGGCGGCGCGCCCCGTTCCCGCCGTGAGGAGGAGTTGGCATAATGGCCCGTCCGTTTTTCCGTCGTCGCAAGTCGTGCCCGTTCAGCGCCAAGGATGCGCCCCGGATCGACTACAAGGACGTCCGCCTGCTGCAGGGCTTCGTGTCCGAGCGCGGCAAGATCGTGCCCTCGCGCATCACCAGCGTGTCGGCCAAGAAGCAGCGGGAGCTCGCCGTCGCGATCAAGCGCGCGCGTCACCTGGGCCTGCTGCCCTACGTCGTGAAGTGAGGACCGGCCCATGGATGTGATTCTGCTGGAGCGCGTCGAGAAGCTCGGCGCCATCGGCGACGTGGTGAAGGTGAAGGACGGGTTCGCCCGCAACTACCTGCTGCCGCGCAAGAAGGCGCTGCGCGCCAACGAAGCGAACCGCAAGGTGTTCGAGGCCAATCGCGCGCGGATCGAGGCGGACAATGCCTCGCGTCGTGGTGACGCCGAGAAGGAAGCGGGCAGCTTCAAGGATGCGTCCGTCACGCTGATCCGGCAGGCGTCAAACACCGGCCAGCTGTACGGCTCGGTCGCGGCGCGCGATCTGATCGAGGCGCTGGAGGCGGCCAGGCACAAGGTCACCAAGAGCCAGATCGTGCTGGACAAGCCGATCAAGGCGATCGGCCTGTACGAGGTCAAGGTGGCGCTGCACCCCGAGGTCTCGGTGACCGTCAAGGTGAATGTCGCCCGCTCGCCCGAGGAGGCCGAGATGCAGGCGTCCGGCGTCGATGTGATGACGGCCATGTTCGAGAAGGACGAGGCGGGCTTCACCGAAGCCTATGATCCGAACGCCGAGCCCGGCGCCACCGCCGAGATCCAGGCCGAGGAGCCGGCGGCCGCCTGACCGGCGCCGGTGGCTGAACATGGCAAGGGGCGGCCCGGCCGGGTGGCGGGGGGGCCGGTTGGCGGGGGGGGTTGGCGGGCCGGGCTACCCGGGCCACCCCCCGCCGGGGGACGAGGCCGCCGAGCCCCATCGCCGGCAGCGAGAAGCCGGCGACTAGGAAGCCGACCGCGGCGCCCGGCAGGACGGCGTGGCTCAGCGCGTCGCCGACGAGGCTCATCCGCCGC
>CAXTWJ010000446.1:0-684 GCA_964247925.1 uncultured Sphingomonas sp. | reverse complement strand
CCCGCCGGGGTCGGTGGCGGGGGGGCCCCTTTTCGCGTCGAGCTATCGATGGCCGTCTACGGGCAGGTCACGCAGGCGCCGATCATGGCGGCAAGCGGAATGAGCGCGAGGACGACGGGGAAGACCTGTTTCATACGGCACCTGTACGGATTGATCGATGTCAAGGCGCACAATGCACGCGCCTCGCGAAGGTTGCCGCCGGCTGAACGAAAAAGTTAAGAATGGTTAACCGAGCGTCAGCGGCGCCCGAACAGCTTCTCGATGTCGGCATGGGCCAGCTTGATCCAGGTCGGGCGCCCGTGATTGCACTGCCCGGAACGCGGCGTCACCTCCATCTCGCGGAGCAGTGCGTTCATCTCCGCCACCTGCAGCACGCGGCCGGCGCGGACCGAGCCGTGGCACGCCATGGTGCCCGCGATCGCGTCCAACCGTTCGCGCAGGGAGAGCGCCTGGTCATAGGCGGCGAGCTCGTCGGCGAGATCGGTGACGAGCGCGGTCGGGTCGCCGCTGCCGAGCAGCGCGGGGGTGGCGCGGACCAGCACCGCACGCGGGCCGAACCGCTCCAGCTCCAGCCCGAACTCGGCCAGCTCGTCGGCCCGCGCCTCCCCCCGGTCGCAGGCGGGTTCGTACAGCTCGACCCCCACGGGGATGAGCAGCGCCTGCGCCGGCACGCCGCCGCCGGCG
>CAXTWJ010000445.1:0-2209 GCA_964247925.1 uncultured Sphingomonas sp. | reverse complement strand
GCTGCGCAAGGTCTATGACCAGATGAGCGAGCCCAAATACGTCATCTCGATGGGCTCATGCGCCAATGGCGGCGGCTATTACCATTACAGCTATTCGGTCGTGCGCGGCTGTGACCGCGTGGTGCCGGTCGATATCTACGTTCCCGGCTGCCCGCCGACGGCCGAAGCGCTGCTCTACGGCATCCTGCAGCTTCAGCGAAAGATCAGGCGCTCGGGGAGCATCGAGCGATGAGGGCGCCCGCGCCGGCCTGGGCGACCGATCTGAACGAGGAGACGATCGGGGCGGCGCGCACCGCGCTGGGCGATGCGCTGATGGACGCGCGCGAGCGGGTCGGCGAGGTGCAGTTGTTCGTCGAGCGCGACAGCCTGGTCCAGACCATGACGGCGCTGCGCGACACGCCGGGGCTGCACTACCAGCAGCTGATGGAGATCGCGGGCGTCGATTACCCGAACCGGCCCGAGCGCTTCGAGTGCGTCTATTGCCTGTTGTCGCTGACCCGCAATCACCGCGTCCAGGTGCATGTCGCGACCGACGAGGTTCAGCCGATCCCGAGCGTGACCGGGCTGTGGCCGGTCGCGGGCTGGCTGGAGCGCGAGGTCTATGACCTGTTCGGCGTGCTGTTTGACGGCAACCAGGACCTGCGCCGCATCCTGACCGACTACGGCTTTCGCGGCCATCCGCTGCGCAAGGACTTTCCGCAGACCGGCTATACCGAGCTGCGCTATTCCGAAGAGGAGAAGCGCGTCGTGTACCAGCCGGTGCAGCTGGCGCAGGACTGGCGTGTGTTCGACTTCCTGTCGCCGTGGGAGGGTGGCGCCTACACGCTGCCCGGCGACGAGAAGGCGGCGCTACCGGAAGCGAAGGGCGCGATGACGCCGCTCTCGGCCGATGCGATTGGAAAGGCGGACACGACGGAGACCGCGGCCAAGCCACCGGCCGGCAGTTCCGGCAGCTATGCCGCCGGCTCTAACCCGCCCGGCGGCGCCGACTCCGGCAATCGGCCGGCCAACCCCGATGTGGTGCCCTCCAAGGGCGCAGGACAGAACCAATGAGCGTGGAAACCCAGGACGCCCCGGCGAACGCGCCGGCGCCGGCGACGCTGGCGATCGATCCCTATACGGACGAGCTGCTGCGGGAGGAGACGCCGGCGAACCCGACCGAGGGCGACGTCACGATCACCAACTACACGATCAATTTCGGCCCCCAGCACCCGGCCGCGCACGGCGTGCTGCGGCTGGTGATGGAGCTGGACGGCGAGCTGATCGAGCGGATCGATCCGCACGTCGGGCTGCTCCATCGCGGCACCGAGAAGCTGATCGAGTATCGCACCTACACGCAGAACATTCCCTATTTCGACCGGCTCGATTACTGTTCGCCGCTGTGCATGGAGCACACCTTCGTGCTGGCGATCGAGAAGCTGCTCGACCTGGAGGTGCCGCTGCGCGCGCAGTATCTGCGCGTGTTCTTCGCGGAGCTGACGCGGATCAGCAATCACCTGCTGAACCTCGGCAGCCACGTCATGGACGTCGGCGCGATGACGCCGAACCTGTGGCTGTTCGAGATTCGCGAGGATTGCTACAACTTCTTCGAGCGCATGAGCGGCGCGCGGATGCACCACAACTGGTTTCGCCCGGGCGGGGTGCATCAGGACGTTCCGCTCAAGCTGCTGACCGACATCGCCGACTGGCTCGACGACCGCATGCCGCGCCTGTTCGAGGATGCGATCAGCCTGGTCGCTGACAACCGCATCTTCAAACAGCGCAACGTCGATATCGCGACGGTCAGCCGTGAGGACGCGATCGCCTGGGGCTTCTCCGGCCCGATGATCCGCGCGGCGGGGCTGCCCTGGGATCTGCGCAAGTCGCAGCCGTACGACGTGTACGCGAAGATGAATTTCGACGTGCCGGTCGGCACGCGTGGCGACTGCTACGATCGGTTCATGGTCCGCGTGGAGGAGGTCCGCCAGTCGATGCGGATCATGAAGCAGTGCCTGGCCGAGATGCCCGAGGGGCCGGTGCAGAGCCTCGACCGCAAGGTGGTGCCGCCCAAGCGCGCCGACATGAAACGCTCGATGGAGGCGCTGATCCACCACTTCAAGCTCTACACCGAAGGCTTCCACGTCCCCGCCGGCGAGGTTTATGTCGCGACCGAAAGCCCCAAGGGCGAGTTCGGCGTGTACCTGGTCGCGGACGGGACCAACAAGCCGTA
>CAXTWJ010000444.1:0-2222 GCA_964247925.1 uncultured Sphingomonas sp. | reverse complement strand
TGATCGCGCTGATGCACGACCAGCTGCGCGCCGCGACCGCGGTCGGCATCCGCGCCGCGACGCTGACCAGCGTCGATGACAACCAGGCGGAGACGCGGCGGCGATTTCGCGCCGGCGAGCTGGACCTGCTGTACGTCGCGCCCGAACGAGCCGCGAGCGGCGCCTTCCGCGACCTGCTCGGACAGGCGCGCCTCAGCCTGTTCGCGATCGACGAGGCGCATTGCGTGTCGGAATGGGGCCATGACTTCAGGCCCGATTATCGCCTGCTCGCGCCGTTGATGAATGCCTTTCCCGAGGTGCCGCGTCTGGCGCTGACCGCGACGGCGGACGCGCACACGCGCGCGGACATCATCGCGCAGCTCGGCATCCCGGCGGACGGGATGATCGTGTCCGGGTTCGACCGGCCCAATATCCGGTATCAGATCAGCCCGCGCGACAACGTGCCACGTCAGCTCGCCGATCTGCTCGCCGCCCATCGCGGGCCGGGCATCGTCTATGCGCCCACGCGCGCGGCGACCGAGAAGCTCGCCGCCACCCTCGCGCGATCGGGGCGGCCGGTGCGCGCCTATCATGCCGGGCTCGACCCGGCGGTGCGCGCGAAGAACCAGGCCGACTTCGTTGCGTCGGAGGATATGGTGATCTGCGCCACCGTCGCGTTCGGCATGGGGATCGACAAGCCCGACGTCCGCTTCGTCGCGCACGCGGGCCTGCCCAAGTCGATCGAGGCCTATTATCAGGAAACCGGGCGCGCCGGACGCGACGGCGACCCGGCGGTGGCGCACCTGTTCTGGGGCGCGGAAGACTTCCGCCTCGCGCGCCAGCGGATCGCGGAGGTCGAGCCGGGGCGCCAGGCGGGCGAGCGCCAGCGGCTCGTCGCGCTGGGCGGGCTGGTGGAAACGGGCGGCTGCCGGCGGCGCGTGCTGTTGCGGCATTTCGGCGAGACACTGGAAGTCGATTGCGGCAATTGCGACAACTGCTCCGGCGCTGGCCCCAGCGTGGACGCGACCGAACTGGCGAAGAAATACCTGTCGGCCGTGTTCCGGACCGGGCAGATGTTTGGCGCCGGCTATGTCGAACAGGTGCTGTGCGGCCAGTCCACCGAGCGTTCGCTGATGAACGGTCACGAGAAACTCTCGGTGTGGAACATCGTCGCGGGCGAGGACGCCGCGCTGCTCAAGCCGGTCGGCCGCGCGCTGCTGACCCGCGACGCGCTGCGGGCGAACCACCATGGCGGACTGGAGTTCGGGCCGGGCGCGCGCGCGATCCTGAAGGAGGGCGCGACCGTCGAGCTGGTAGTGCCGCCCAAGCGCGAGCGGCGGCGGCGCGGAGCGGCTGTGGCCGCGAACCCGGCGGACAATCCCCTGTTCGAGGCGCTGAAGCTGCGGCGGCGTGAGCTGGCGCAGGAGGGCGGCGTGCCGCCTTATGTCATCTTCCACGATTCGACGCTGCGCGACATGGCGGCGCAGCGGCCGACCAGCCGCGCGCAGCTGGGGATGCTGTCGGGGATCGGCGCGCGCAAGCTGGACGCCTATGGCGATGCGTTCCTGCAGGTTATCCGGGAAGCCCGATGAGCAGGAGGGGGTAGGGCGTTTTCGCGCAACGACGAATCGTCTAGGGGAGGGGAATGCTGTCCCTCCGCCCCCTCAACGACGCCGTCGCGGTCGCGCCGCAGATCACGCCCGACGACGTGCCGGCGATCGCCGCCGCGGGATACCGCGCCATCATCAACAACAGGCCCGACGACGAGGAGGCCGGCCAGCCCCGTGGCGCGGCCATACGGGCAGCTGCCGAGGCGGCGGGGTTAGCTTATGTGGAGGTGCCCGTCGGTCACGCCGGGATCGGCCATGCGCAGCTCGACGCGATGGCGGCGGCGCTGACCGGCGCGGATGGGCCGGTGCTGGCCTATTGCCGGTCGGGAACGCGCTCGTGCCACCTGTGGGCGCTCGCGGCCGCGAAGGCGGGGCGCAACCCGGACGTGCTGGCGGCGCAGGCCGCCGGCGCCGGCTATGACCTGTCGCCGATCCAGCCGACGCTCGACGCGCTGGCCGGTTCGGGGGCGAGAAACGCGTGAACCCGTGGCAGCTCGGCGGGTCGCTCCTCGCGATCCCGGTGCTGGCGGGCGTCGCCTGGGCGTTGCGGCTCGGGCGTGACGCGCCCATCGCCTCGCCCGAGGATGCCGCCGCGGCGGCGGAGGCGGCGTTGGCCGGGTTCGAGGCGCCCGC
>CAXTWJ010000443.1:0-2228 GCA_964247925.1 uncultured Sphingomonas sp. | reverse complement strand
ACTAAGGCCGAAGCCTTCGTTCGACTTGCATGTGTTAGGCATGCCGCCAGCGTTCATTCTGAGCCATGATCAAACTCTCAAGTTTATGTTCGACCCGGCCGAGGTGGAATGCCCTGACCGAACCGCTCATTTCAAGGAGCTGCTCTGCACATATTCTTACGTATGGATACGTGAAGGACATGTATGAGCAGCCTAGCTTTAACCGAATACCCGACGCCTTGAAGCCGCCGAGACCCGGAGCCGCCGCCCACATGTCCCTTCATCTTGACCAACAATGTCAAAGAGCGCAAATCACCGGCGCCGCTACCTAACCCATTTTACCGGGTTGGCGTGGCGCCGGAGATTTGATGACCGTCAGAAGCGAGCCGTGTGGTCCGTCGCTGCGGTGACATCCATCTAGGTGAGGCGTTGCGGCCCGTCAAACCCTTTTTGTCACATCGGTGCCTTTTTTCTCGAAAAGCCCGGGAAAGCGCGCCTTCACGGCTTGTAAGGGCATGACGGGGCATGGCAGCGGATGATGGAAGCCGCGCTCTCCTCCTCGGATCAGCCCCGAAGCCTGCGCGGCCGGATTCGGCGCGCCGTCATCTGGCGTTCGGGAAGCCAGCTGGTTGCGCAGCTGATCCAGTGGAGCGCCACGTTCGCGGTGATCCGCATCCTGTCGCCGGCCGATTACGGGCTGTTCGCGATGACGCAGGTCGTGCTGCTGCTGCTCAATATGGTCAACGGCTATGGGCTGGCGAGCGCACTGATCCGCAAACCGGACGTGTCCGCGCTGGAGACTCGGCAGATGTTCGGGCTGCTCATCGCGGTCAATGTCGCGCTCGCGGCGACGCAGACAATGCTCGCGCCAGTGTTCGCCGCCTACTACCGGCAGCCCGAGGTCGCGCAGCTGCTGCGTGTCCAGGCGCTGCTCTATCTCGCGACGCCGTTCGTCGCCCTGCCCCAGGCGCTGCTTTCGCGTGGGCTCGAGTTCGCCGCCCAGGCGAAGGTCAACATCGGCGCGAGCCTCGCCAGCGCGGCGCCCGCGCTGGGCGGCGCGCTGGCCGGCTGGGGCGTTTGGACGCTGGTCGCGGCGCCGCTCGTCCTGTTCTGCGTGCGGGGGCTGGGGCTGACGATCGCGGCGCGCGCGTGGCTCGTGCCGTCCTTCCGCTTCGGCGGTACGGGCGAGCGCGTGCGTTACGGCGGCCTCGTCGCCGCCGGGCAACTCGCGGCGCTGCTGTGGAGTCAGGCGGACGTGTTTATTGGGGGGCGTGTGCTTCGCCCTCACCTGCTCGGCGTCTATTCGACCAGCCTGTTCCTGACGCAGATCTTCGTGTCCAAGATCGTGCCGCCGCTGAACGAGGTGGCGTTCGCGGCCTATGCGCGGCTGCAGGACGATCGCGCGGCGCTGGCGCGGGCATTCCTGGGGATCGCGCGCGTCGTGACGGTCGTGGGCATGCCCTTCTATCTCGGGCTCGCCGCGACCGCCGAGCCGCTGGTGCTCACCGTGCTCGGGCCGCACTGGGCGGAAGCCGGGCCGGTGGTCAGGCTGCTCGCCCTCTCCATGCCGCCCTACACGCTGTATGTCCTGTTCGCGCCCGCGACCGACGCGATCGGGCGGCCGGGCATCGGCACGCGCAACGGCTTCACCGCCGCGCTGCTGGCGCCGCCGCTGCTGCTGCTCGCGAGCCGGGGCGGGGTGACCGCGCTGGCGGCGACCTGGCTCCTGGTCTTTCCCGCGCTGCTCGTCATCGGCGCGCGGCGCTCGCTGCCGCTGATCGGGGTGAGCGGGCGCGCGCTCGCGGCGACCGTGCTGCCGCCCGCCGCGGCGGCCGTGGCGATGGCGGCGGTCGTGGTGCTGGTGGACGCAAGGCTGCCCGCCCTGCCCGCGCCCACGCGCCTCGCCGTGCTCGTCGCGACGGGCGGGCTGGTCTATGGCGGCTGGCTGCTGCTGTTCGCGCGCGATCTGATTGGAGAGCTGCGGGCGCTGATCCGGCGCTAGCCCGCAATGTAGTCGCGCATGGCCGCCGCGTCGGCCTCGATGCGGTCGATGCGATGCTTCACCAGGTCGCCGATCGAGACGAAGCCCACCAGCCGCCCGCCGTCGACCACCGGGCGGAGGCGGGCGCGGCGCCGCTCTATGGGGAGGACCGCGCCACTGGCGGGACCCGCTGCGGGCTTGATGGCCGACGCCCGATCGACCCGGCCGCGCCGGTGACGCACGTCAGCTTCTATGAGGCGGATGCCTA
>CAXTWJ010000442.1:0-2230 GCA_964247925.1 uncultured Sphingomonas sp. | reverse complement strand
TCCGGGGACGGGCGACACGCCCGCCGCCGCCGAGCTCCGGCGCATCACCGACGAGATCGCGCGCGCGGGCGGCACGCCGCTGGCGGTGGCGCGCGACGGCCGGCTGCTGGGCGCGGTGGCGCTGTCCGACGTGGTCAAGGCCGGCATCCGCGAGCGGTTCGGCGAGCTCAGGCAGATGGGCATCCGCACGGTGATGATCACCGGCGACAACCCGCTGACCGCCGCCGCGATCGCGGCCGAAGCCGGCGTGGACGACTTCCTCGCCCAGGCGACGCCGGAGGACAAGCTGGACCTGATCCGCAAGGAGCAGCAGGGCGGCCGGCTGGTCGCGATGTGCGGCGACGGCACCAACGACGCCCCCGCGCTGGCGCAGGCGGACGTCGGCGTGGCGATGAACACGGGCACGCAGGCCGCGCGCGAGGCGGGCAACATGGTCGATCTGGACAGCGACCCCACCAAGCTGATCGAGGTCGTGGGCCTGGGCAAGCAGCTGCTGATGACGCGCGGCGCGCTCACCACCTTCTCGGTCGCCAACGACGTGGCCAAGTATTTCGCGATCATCCCCGCGATGTTCGTGGCGCTCTATCCCGCCCTGGGCGTGCTGAACGTGATGGGGCTGGCGACGCCGCAGTCGGCGATCCTGTCGGCGATCATCTTCAACGCGCTGATCATCCCCTGCCTGGTGCCGCTGGCGCTGCGCGGCGTGACCTATACGCCGATGGGCGCGGGGCCGCTGCTCGCGCGCAACCTGGCGATCTATGGCCTGGGCGGCCTCGTCGCCCCCTTCGTCGGCATCAAGCTGATCGACCTCGCGGTCAGCGGCCTCCACCTCGCTTGAGGAGCCTCCCCATGCTCACCGACGTTCGCGACGCCCTGCGTCCCGCCCTGGTCCTGACCCTGCTGTTCGCGGTGCTGCTCGGCATCGCCTACCCGCTCGCGCTGACCGGCATCGGCCAGCTGGTCTTCCCCGCCCAGGCCAATGGCAGTCTGATCGAGCGCCACGGCCGGGTCGTCGGCTCCGCGCTGATCGGCCAGGGCTTCGCCGCCGTTCGCTATTTTCACGGTCGCCCCTCGGCGGCCGGCAAGGGCTACGACCCCACCGCCTCCTCCGGCTCCAACCTGGGTCCGGCGAGCAGCGCGCTCGCCGACCGGGTGCGCGCGGACGTGGCGGCGATCCGGATGTCACCGGGGAACACCGTTCCCGCCGACCTGGTGACGACCTCCGCCTCGGGGCTCGATCCCGATATCAGCCCCGAGGCGGCCTTGTTCCAGGCGGCGCGGGTGGCGCGCGCGCGGGGCCTGCGCGTCGAGCGGGTGCGCGCGCTGATCGCGGCGCGCACGCAGGCGCCGCTGCTCGGCTTCATCGGCGAGCCGCGGGTGAACGTGCTCGCGCTCAACCTGGCGCTCGACGGCGTGGCGCCGGGAGCATAGCCGCCGTGGCCGGGTCGGTGGCGGGGCGCGCCCGGCTGCTGCTGGTCGAGGACGACCCGTCGATCCGCCGGCTGCTCGAGGTCACGCTGCGCCGCGCCGGCCACGACGTCACGGATGCCGCCACCGCGCGCGACGCCCTGTCGCTCGCCGATGTGACCCGCCCCGACGTGGTGCTGCTGGACCTGGGCCTGCCCGACCGCGACGGGCTGGAGCTGATCGGGCTGCTGCGCGCGCGCGGCGCGGCGGTGATCGTGGTGTCGGCGCGGCCGCTGCCCGCCGACAAGGTCGCCGCGCTGGATCTGGGCGCCGACGATTACCTCACCAAGCCGTTCGACAGCGAGGAGCTGCTGGCGCGCGTCCGCACGGCGCTGCGCCACCGGGCGAGCGGCGAGGGCGGGCAGCTGCTGATCGAGGCGGGAGACGTCCGCATCGACCTGGCGCGACGCCGCGTCACGCGCGCGGGCGCGGCCGTGCACCTGCAGCCGCGCGAATATGGCGTGCTGGCCGAGCTGGCGCGGCGCCCCGACCGGGTGATCGGCCATGGCGACCTGCTGCGCGCGGTGTGGGGGCCCGCGCAGGTGGATCGCGTCGATTACCTGCGCATCGTGATCCGCAACCTGCGCCAGAAGCTGGAGGCCGATCCGGCGATGCCGACGCTGATCGGGACGGAGCTGGGCATCGGCTATCGCCTCCTGACCGTCGAGCCGGGTGCATAACCGTAACCAGATAGGCACAAAATGCTTGACAGCGTAACGCTGTTCGGGTACTGATCAGGAACAGTCGAAAAATGCGAGTCGGG
>CAXTWJ010000441.1:0-2235 GCA_964247925.1 uncultured Sphingomonas sp. | reverse complement strand
GCCCTGGCCGCCGGCCGGGGCGGGGGAGGGCCTGACGGCCATGCCGGGCCGGAGCATGCCCGCGCCGCCCTCCACGATCACGCGGTCGCCGGGCCTGACGCCGCCCGTCACGATCCAGCTGTCGCCCTGCGTGCGGGCGGTCTGCAGCACGCGCGGCTCCACCTTGTCGCCGGCGCCCACCACCATGACGGTGGCGTTGCCGCGCTCGTCGCGGCCGACCGCGCGCTGCGGCACCAGCACCGCGCGCGTCTGCGTGCCCTGCGCCAGCTCGGCGCGCACATACATGCCGGGCAGCAGCAGCGACTGGCGGTTGGGCACCACCGCGCGGATCGTCTGGGAGCCGGTGGTCGGATCGACGCTGACATCGGCGAAGCGCAGCGTGCCCTCCTGCGGGTAGGTCGTGCCCGTCTCCAGCTTGACGCGGACGCGCGCGGTGCCGGTCCGCGCCACATCGCCCGCCAGCATCTGCTCGCGCAGCCGGAGCAGGTCGGCGCTCGCCTGCTGGATATCGACATAGATGGGGTCGAGCCGCTGGATGACGGCCAGCGGGTCCGTCTGCGCGGCTGTCACCAGCGCACCGGTGGTGAAGGTGGAACGGCCGATCCGGCCGGTGATGGGCGCGCGGATGATGGTGCGCGCCAGGTCGATCTCCGCCGAGCGTAGCGCCGCCTGTTGCGCGGCCACGTCGGCGCGCGCCTGGGCGGCGCCGGTCTGCGAGTTTTCCAGATCCTGGCGCGAGATGGCGTTGATCCTGGCCAGCTCGCCATAGCGGCGCGCGAGCGCGGCGGTGGACCTGCTCGCCCCGCGCGCCCGGCCCCGCCCGGGGCGCGCCCGCCGCCGCGCGGGGCGGGGGAGCGCCGCCCCGCGCGCCCCCGGGCCAGCCCGGCGCGCGCGCTCGCCACCGCCGCCTGATAGGGCGTGGGGTCGATGCGATAGAGCGGCTGGCCGGCATGGACCACGTCGCCTTCGGTGAACAGCCGCGCCTGGACGATGCCGTTGACCTGCGGGCGCACCTCCGACGTCTCGAACGCGGTCAGGCGCCCGGGCAGCTCGGTCGTGAGCGTCACCGGCTGCTCGCGCACGACCTGATACTGGACGGCGGGCGGGGGCGGTGGCCCCTGCTGCGCCCCGCCACCGCCCTTGCCACAGGCGGCGAGCGCGATGAAAGGCAGCGCGATTCCCAAGCGCTTGAAGGACATGCTTAATTCCGCTTGCTTTTCCGTGAGTGAACGATCACTCACATTTGCAAGTAAGGCGGAACACCGTCACCCGTCAACCCGGCATGATGAAAGGAGAGCCGATGCACTGCTGCGAGCCGGGGCACAGCCGGGCCGAGCTGCGACGCCGCAAGCTGACGGACACGGCGCGCACGCTGTTCATCGCCAACGGTTTCCACGCCACGGGCATGGCGCAGATCGCACGCGAATCGGGCATCGCGATCGGCCAGATCTATCGCGACTTCGCGTCGAAGGAGGATATCGTCGCCGCGCTGGTCAAGGCCGATTGCGGGCGGCTGATGCGCTATGCCGAGATCGACGAGGCGGTCGGTCGCGGCGACGCGGCGGCGGCGCGGCGCTGGATCGGGGACTTCGTGCGGCCCGCCAGCGACCCCGACGACACGCGGCTGTTCGCGGAGATCATCGCCGAATCGGGGCGCAGCGAGCGGATCGCGGCGGTGTTCGTGACCCAGCAGGCGGAGCTACGCGCCCATCTGCTCGACGCGCTGGCGCTGCTGATGCCCGGTGAGGCGATGACCTGCCGCCGCGCGCTGCTGGCGGATGCGCTGATCACGCTGTCGCTGGGCCTCAAGCACTTCCGCCTGCTGCAGCCGGACCGCGACACGGCGGCGCTGACGACGGCGCTGCATGCGTTGATCGATCGGGAGCTAGCGCCGGGACGATAGCACGACCCAGCGGCCGGTCCGCCGCACGACGCGCGTCCGCCACGCGACGCCGGCCTCGCGCAGGAACCGTGCCTGCAAGCCGTCCGCATGCTGGACGAAGTCGTGGAAGGTGATGCGGTGATGCGCGAGCACCAGCGTTCCGCCCGGAGCGAGCAGCCGCGCGGCCTGCCGCGCCAGCGTTCGCATCGCGCGCGGTTCGAGATAGTAGAGCAGCTCCGCGATGACGACCGCGTCGTAGCGCGTGCGGGGCGGGCGGTCGGGCACGGCCAGCCGCAGCGCGCGGGCGCGCGGGTGGCCGGCGATCGCCCGGGCGACCAGCGCCGTCCCCGCGC
>CAXTWJ010000440.1:0-2240 GCA_964247925.1 uncultured Sphingomonas sp. | reverse complement strand
AGCCGGGGGTGATGGAGCGCATCGAGGACGGCGGACCCGTCCGCCTGCGACCAGTGCCGACGCAACAGCGTGATGAGCGCCTGCTTCATCAGCGCCTGACACATCGCCTGGGTCCCCAGTCCGGCGTGGGTGACCTCGTGGCGCATGGCATCGACGATCGCAGCCGGGACGCCGCTCGCCGCCAGGTCGTCGGCCACGGGCAAGCGCATCAGGTCGAACAGACCCAGCGCCGCCTGGTCCGGCGCCGACACCGCGGCGCACAGCAGCAGCGTGTCATCGGCACCACTGCCGGCGGTGAACTCGACGAGGCTGTCCCCGATCAGCTCGCACTGGTCAGCCGCGGCGCCGGTCGCGGCGGATCTGTCCGCGTCGCCGATCCAGTGCGGCTGCAAGGCAGGCACGATCAGGACACTCGATGGAGCGAATGGAACCGGCGCCGTCTCGCCAGCTTGGATATGTCCTGATCCGCGCAGCACGAAGTGGACCGTGACGACCTTGAACACCGGAAAGCTCATTCGCCAACCGGACTGGATCCGGCACACCGAAAAGGCGTGCGGCGCCACCTCAAGGGCGGTCAGCAGACGATTGAGAGTCGGATCGATTAGCGTGGACCTTTAGGGCGCTTCAGCACATTGCGACATTGTCGACGCAAAGGCTAGGGTCCGGTCCGCTTGGCAAGACCCGTCTATCGTCGGCGCTGATTACCAGACCGAAACCGATTAGGTTGATACGGCGGGGGAGACCCGCAACTCGCCACTCGTGTCCACTTCTCGCATTGAGCTGCTGCCGGTTCCGTGGACACCGAGATAGGGTGTTTTTGGGACCGGAGGGTGTGGATGCAACGACGGAAGTTCAGCCGGGAGTTCAAGCTCGAGGCGGTGAAGCTGGTGCGGGACCGCGGCGTGTCGGTGTCGCAGGCCGCGCGCGATCTCGACCTGCACGAGAACGTGCTACGCAAGTGGGTGCGGGAGCAGGCCGCGGACTCAGGATCGGCATTCCCCGGTCACGGCGTGATGAAGCCCGAGCAGCAGGAGATTGAGCGGCTGCGCCGCGAGCTGGCCAGGATGAAGGCGGAGCGCGACATCCTAAAAAAAGCGGCGGCCTACTTCGCCAGGGACTCGATATGAAGTTCGAGTTCGTCGCGAAGCACCGGGGGATCTGGCCGGCATCGTGGATCTGCGAGGCGCTCGGTGTTTCGCGCAGCGGCTTTCATGCCTGGCTGGTTCGGGCGTCCAGTGCTCGTGCTCGGAGCGACGAGGAGTTCGGCGCCAGGGTCCGCGCCAGCTTCATCTCCAGCTATCGGACATACGGTGCGCGCCGGGTCTGGCACGACCTTATGGCCGAAGGCCTTTCATGTGGTCTGCATCGTGTCGAGCGGCTGATGCGTGTTCATGGGCTGAAGGCCCGGCCACGGCGTCGCGGGCTGCCGAAGGATGACGGTGTGCGGTCGGCCATCGCCGACAACGTCCTTGATCGCCAGTTCACGGCCGAGGCGCCGAACCAGAGGTGGGTCGCCGACTTCACCTATATCTGGACCGCCGAAGGCTGGCTGTACGTCGCCGTCGTCATCGACCTGTTCTCGCGCCGCGTGGTCGGCTGGTCGATGAGCGACACCATGACCGCTCAGCTCGTGACCGACGCGCTCATGATGGCGATCTGGCGGCGCGGAAAGCCCGACGCCTTGCTGCACCACTCAGATCAGGGCAGCCAGTATACGAGCGAGCAGTTCCAGCGTCTGATGGCCGACAATGGGGTGACCTGCTCGATGAGCAGGTCGGGCAACGTCTGGGACAACGCCGCCATGGAGAGCTTCTTCTCCTCGCTGAAGACCGAGCGGATCGGGCGTAAGACGTACCGCACGCGCAATCACGCGAAGGCAGACGTGTTCGATTACATCGAGCGCTTCTACAATCCGACGCGCCGCCACTCGACCCTGGGCTATCTCAGCCCAATAGACTTCGAGCGCCAGGCGCAGGTAGCTTAACCTCGCGTCCACGGAACCGGCAGCAGCTCAGCTACCAAGGAATAAGGTATGGAGCGTCGATCGTTCGTTGCCAGTCTGGCGTCCTTCGCCGCTCTGGGTGCGTTGGCAGAAACTGCGGCACAAGCGGCACCTCGCGACCCTGGCTCGACGTCTCAGCTATCGAAGGCACTTCACGGCACGATCTACCTGCCCGGAAGCCCGGACTATGAGAAGCTGCGTCGCGGCTTCGCGGCCAAGGTCGACCTGCATCCGGCTC
>CAXTWJ010000439.1:0-2258 GCA_964247925.1 uncultured Sphingomonas sp. | reverse complement strand
GTCCGGTTCGGCGGGCTGGACCGGCCGCTGGTGACGGGCGGACCGGATTTCCTGAAGGCGCTCGACCTCGACCATGCGCGCGACGGCGAGGTGATGGTCGCCTTTGGGATGAACGGCGAGCAGCTGCCACTGCTGAACGGCTTCCCGCTGCGGCTGGTGGTGCCGGGCTGGTACTCGACCTATTGGGTGAAGGCGCTCGACGGGGTCACCGTGCTGCCGGGTGCCGACGACACCTACTGGATGAACAAGGCCTACCGCATCCCCACCGCCCCGCACGCGAGCGTGGCGCCCGGCGCGAAGGACTTCCCGACCGAGCCGATCAGCCGGATGGTGCCCCGAAGCTGGGTGACGAGCATCGCGCAAGGCCAGGTGATCGCGCCCGACCCGCTGATCCCGTTCGGCGGCATCGCGATGGGCGGCGACCGGGGCGTGGCCAAGGTCGATGTCTCCACCGATGAGGGCCGCACCTGGCGGATCGCGACGCTGGGGCCGGATCACGGGCGCTACTCCTTCCGGCGCTGGGACGCGCTGGTGCCGTTGCCGGGGCGGGGCCGGGTGCCGATCGCGACGCGGTGCTGGAACACCGCCGGCGAGGCGCAGCCGCTGCTGCCCAACTGGAACCCCGGCGGCTACCGGCGCGGCTGCGTGGAGACGACCACGGTGCTGGTCGCGTGAGGGCGCCCGGCACCGGCGTCCTCGCGGCGGGGGTGATAGGCGCGGCCGCGCTGCTGCTCGTGATCGTCGGCGCGCCGTCATCCCGCCCCGCGCCCGCGCCCCGCGCGACCCCGACGCCGGCGGCGCCGAGCGTGTCGGGCAACGGCGTCACCCACACCTCCGCCGCGATCGACCTGCCCGCCGACCATCAGCTCTATCCCCAGCGCCCGCACGCCGACGCGATGAACCGGAACTGCGCGAGCTGCCATTCGCCCAGCATGGTGCTGGGCCAGCCGCCGCTGACCCCCGACCAGTGGGCGGCGGAGGTGAAGAAGATGCGCGAGGTGTATCGCGCGCCGGTGCCGGACGCGGACGTGCCGGCGATCCTCGACTATCTGAACGGTCCGCGCGCATCCGGGAGCCGTTCGGCGTCGTAGCTCCGTCCAGCCTCATCAAGAGGCACGGAGAATTCGCATGACGCTCAAGCGCCCGGCCGCCCTGTTCGGCCTCGCTCTCGCCCTCGCCGCCCCTGCCCTCGCCAAGAACCCGATGGTGGGCGGCGCGGCGATGTACCCGACCAAGACCATCGTCCAGAACGCGGTCAATTCGAAGGACCACACGACGCTGGTGGCCGCGGTGCAGGCCGCCGGGCTCGCCGACACGCTGAACGGACCCGGCCCCTTCACCGTGTTCGCGCCCACCAACGCCGCCTTCGCCAAGCTGCCCGCCGGCACCGTGGATACGCTGGTGAAGCCGGAGAACAAGGCGACGCTGACGAGCATTCTGACCTACCACGTCGTGGCCGGCACGATGACGTCCAAGGACATCGCCAAGGCGATCCGCGCCGGCCACGGCAAGGCGACGCTGACCACCGTCCAGGGCGAGCCGCTGACCGCCAGCATGACGGGCGGCCGGCTGGTGCTGACCGATGCCAAGGGCGGCACCTCGATGGTGACGATCAAGGACGTGATGCAGTCGAACGGCGTGATCCACGTCGTCGATACCGTCCTGATGCCGTGAAGAAACCGGGAGCCCGGGCGACCGGGCTCCCGCCAACGGACGTTCTCAACCGAGTTAGGGACGATGAACAAGGTTTCCTGGAAGGAACAGGCGACGCTGGTGCGCCTCAACGCCGGCCCGATAACGGATGGCGGGCGCGAGATCGTCGCGGAAAGCACGCTCGCCGAGGTCGTCGGCAAGCTGGAAGCGCTGTCGATGGTGGAGCGGCGGCGTTACCTGATCGCGCTGCCCGATCGCGGCGCGCCCCCGTTCCGCTTCGACGCGGACGATCTGGAGCGGCTGCTCGGGCGGCCCGACCGGC
Source organism: uncultured Sphingomonas sp. (assembly GCA_964247925.1). GTDB lineage: Bacteria > Pseudomonadota > Alphaproteobacteria > Sphingomonadales > Sphingomonadaceae > Sphingomonas. The sequence continues at coordinate 283 of CAXTWJ010000439.1, read as the reverse complement.
CGGGCGCGATCGGCTTTCCGCCGCCTGCCCGGGGACGCGATCGCGGCCCGAGGGCCGCGCGCGCGCCGGGCGGCTAGGCGCCGGGGCGGGGGCTCCACCGATCACGCCGCCCCGGATCCCGTCGCCGACGCCCGCGCTCGCCTGGCGGAGGCGCTGGTCGCGGCCGGGCGCGAGGACCGCGACGCGTTCGCGCTGGTTTATCGCCTTTCCGCTGCCAAGCTCTATGGCATCTGCCTGCGCATCTGGGGCGAGCGCGGCGCGGCGGAAGACGTGCTGCAGGATG
>CAXTWJ010000438.1:0-2266 GCA_964247925.1 uncultured Sphingomonas sp. | reverse complement strand
GGCCGGGGCGCATCCACACCGGCTGGTGGGGAGTGGCGATCCGGCTCGTGCCGCTCGTCCGCGCGCTGGGCCCGGCGATCCGCCGCGCGCTCGGTGTGTCGGCGGCGATCGACGCGCATATGCCGACGGGCGCGTTCTGGTACCTGCACATGGCCGGCTGCGACCCGGCGCATCAGGGGCGCGGGCACGGCGCCGCCGCCGTTCGAGGCGGGCTGGCGCGCGCGGCGGGGCGACTGCCGGCGTACCTCGAGACGGCGACCGAGAACAATCTGGGCTTCTACCAGGCGCTGGGCTTTCGGGTCACGGGCGAGTGGCGCGTGCCCGGCGGCGGTCCGCTGTTCTGGTCCATGCTGCGGCCGCCCGACGGAGCCTGAGCCGGCCGGCGGGGCTTGGACGCGCAGGACCCGCATCGGCTCCGCCGTCAGCCTGCTCTACATGCCGCCATGCAGGACCTGCACGCGGCCAAGGCCGACGCCGCCGCCGGCGACCACGACGAGGAGGTCGCGACCGACCGGGCGCTCAGGACCCGGCTGGCGGCGCCGGCGCGCTGGCCAGCAGGGCGGCACGGAGCATCACCAGGTGTAAGCAGCACATCGACGTCGCGCGGCGCCACCTCGCCCCCGTGCAGCGCGACGGCGGCGCTGCCGACCACCCACCAGGATTCCTCGGCGCCCATGAGCATCCGCGCCGCGGCCGCGAGCGCCTCCTGCAAGGCCGTCAGAACAGCCCTGGCACGTAAGGCGGCACGCGCTTGGCGTAGGCGTCATAGGCGTCACCGAACATCACGCGCAGCAGGCGCTCCTCGATCCGCACGCGAATGGCGGTGCCGATCGCGAACACTGGCGCGGCGAGCAGCAACTGGCGGCTGTGGCCCGTCGCGATGGCGAGCGCGACCATGATGAGCGCCATGGCGACGTAGATGGGATGGCGGACCAGCGCGAAGGGGCCGTCCTGCACCAGCGCGTGGTCGGCGCGGGTGCGCGCGACGATGCTCCAGTTGCGACCCATGGTGCGCGTCGCCCAGGCGAACAGCGCGACGGCGCCGGCCATGAGCAGTGCGACCGTCACCGCCTCGCCCAGCGCAGCCGCCGACAGCGGGTCCAGGCCGATACGTTGCGGGCCGAAGCCGGCGATGAAGATGCCGAAGCCCTGGATCAGGATGCCCAGCGTCGAGGCGGACGAGCGCCGCGCGCCCACCTCCCGTCCGGTAACGCTGCCCTGCCGACGCGCGATCAGCAGGGCGACGGCGAAGGCGAGGAAGCCGAGCGCGAGGGCGGCGAGGCCGGGCAGGCCGACCGGATCAGGGGTGAACATGGGCGCATCCTGCACAGGACGCGCCCGGTAGAACAGGCCTATGTGCGCCGGAGCCTCGCCGCCAACGCGATTCCGGCACCCAGTTGCAATAGCCCATAGGCGCGCCGCCGCCCGGGCCTGTCCGCGAAGGGGCGGACCAAGGCATCGACCGCGCCGACGTCGGACCGCCACAGCTCGACATGGCGCCGGGGTTGCAGCACCCCGAGCAGCCCGTCGCCGATCATGAAGACGGCGCACATCTCGGCGGTGCGTTTGAGGGCGGTATCCATTCAGGCCCTACCCTTCAGCCCGCGACAGGTTCCCTATCGCTTGGCCTGCGCCGCGCGCCATGCCTGCGCCTCCTCGATCGCGACCGAGCGGCGGAGCAGCCGCGACCACGGATCGATCACGACGTGCGCGCCCGGGGGCACCGCGACCATACCGGCGCCGCCGCGCATGGGCACGGTCACCAGCCGCGTGCCGACCTGCACCTCGACCGGCATGGGAAAGGGCAGGCCTTTCGGCATCCGCCAGCGCAGGTCCAGCCGGCCGGGCGCGCGCGTCTCGACCAGCTCGGGCAGCGCCGCCTGGCGCAGATAGGCGTCGAAGAACCAGTCGTAATCGTGGCCGGTGACGCGGCGCACGTCCGCCTGGAACTCGCGCGTCGAGCCGTAACGGGGCTGGAAGTTGCCGGGCCGCGGGTCCGGGCGGCCATAGACGAGCAACCGGGTCGCGTCGAAGAACGCCCGGTCGCCGATCAGCCACCGGAGCGTGTGGAGGATCCAGCTGCCTTTGTAATAGATGTCCTGGCCGGGCCCGCCGTTCGTGTCCTCATAGACGTCGTCGCCGGACAGCTCGCGGTCGCGCACCATCGCCACCTTGTTGGCGATCTTGTCGCGCTGGGTCGCCATCATCGCCGCGTAGCGCGCCTCGCCCTCGCGCCAGCGGCCGTAGAGCGGCTGCATGTATTCCT
>CAXTWJ010000437.1:0-2275 GCA_964247925.1 uncultured Sphingomonas sp. | reverse complement strand
CGCCCCGCCCCCCGTCCCCCCCGCCCCCCCGCGCCGCCCCCCCCCCGCCCGGGCGGCGGGGCCCGACAACCACCCCGCGCCGCTGGGGGGCGCGGCCCACGACATAGAGCGGCTCCGCCGTTCCGCCGATCTGCAACCCCCGCCGCTGGCCGACGGTGAAGTGGATCAGCCCGGGATGCTCGCCGAGCCGCCGGCCGGCCAGATCGACGATCGCGCCCCCCTGCCCCGCCTCGGGCCTGAGCTTGCGCACCAACCCCGCGTAGTCGCCATCGGGCACGAAGCAGATGTCCTGGCTGTCCGGCTTGCCCGCGACGCCCAGCTCCAGCTCGGCGGCGATCTCGCGCACCCGCGCCTTGGGCAGCGCGCCCAGCGGAAAGCGCAGATAGCTGAGCTGCTCGGCGGTGGTCGCGAACAGGAAATAGCTCTGGTCGCGCGCCGGATCGGCCCCCCGGTGCAGCTCCGGGCCACCCGCGCCCTCGACGCGGCGAACGTAATGCCCGGTCGCGAGGCAGTCCGCGCCAAGCTCGCGCGCGAGGCCGAGCAGGTCGGTGAACTTCGGCCCCGTGTTGCACTGAACGCACGGGATCGGCGTGCGCCCGGCCATGTACTCGTCGGCGAAGCGATCGATCACCTTCTCACGGAACGAGGACTCGTGATCGAACACGTAATGCGGGATGCCCAGCCGGTCGCACACGCCACGCGCGTCGCGGATGTCGCGCCCCGCGCAACACGAGCCGGCGCGGCCCACCGCCTCGCCATGATCATAGAGCTGGAGCGTGACGCCGATCACCTCCGCCCCCGTGCGCGCGGCCAGCGCGGCGACGACGGACGAGTCCACGCCGCCTGACATGGCGACGACGATGCGCTTCGTCGCGAGATCGGGGCCGAGCTGGAAATCGACGTCCATGAGGGAGCAGGTAGCAGGGAGCAGGGAGCGGGGGGAAGGGGCAGGAGGTCTCAGGCATTAGGCAGCAGGCAGCAGGCAGCAGGCAGCAAGGGAGGGTTTGCCCCCTACCCGTGCTCCCTGCTCCCTGATCCCTGCTCCCTGATCCCTCCCCGGTAACGAAGGTCAACAACCCGTTGCCCCCGGCTTTACCCGCCCTTCACGGCACCGGGCCTAGGGCAAGCCTCCCAGCAGCACCTGCACGAGTCACCATTGGACCTCCACTTCGCCCCTTTCGATCGCGACCACGAGCTGACCGTGCTGCCGGGCGACTTGGCCGCGCTGATGATCGGCGTGGCGGAGCGGCAGGCGACGAGCACCACGGCGAAGGCACAGGCACGCTGGCAGGCGGCGGCCGACCCGCTGCTGTTCCGGCCGCTCCATGGCGCGTTCAACGGCCCCATGGCCGCGACGATGCGCCGGTGGAGCAAGGAATGAAGGGGCCGTTTACCGAGGCGTTTCAGGCGATGTTCAAGCCCGTCTCGTACACCCCGATCCACCCGCACACATTCTCGGCGCGGCGCGCCAAAGGGCCTTATTGATGGAACACCAGAAAATCCGCCCCGCCAAGGTCATCGGCCCGCTCGGCGAGCCGCTGACGCTGGACAGCCTGCCGCCGCCGGAGACGACGCGCTGGGTGGTGCGCCGCAAGGCGGAGGTGGTGGCGGCCGTCAACGGCGGGCTGCTGTCCGTCGACGAGGTGTGCGACCGCTACGGCCTGACCGTGGAGGAGTTCGCCGGTTGGCAGCGCGCGATCGACCGGTCGGGGATGCCGGGCCTGCGTGTCACGCGCATCCAGCACTATAAATCGCTCTACGAGCGCCAGCACAAATACTGACCCGTTAACCTGGATCAACCGTACCGCGCCCGGAACAATCGACGCTCCCTGTGAGTCTTGCCCTCATCGCCCGCGTATCGGGGCTTCAACGGAGGGAAGACATCATGGGTTTGATTCTTTGGCTCATCATCGGCGGCGTGATCGGCTGGATCGCCAGCATGATCATGCGCACGGACGCTCAGCAGGGCATCTTCCTCAACATCGTGGTCGGCATCGTCGGCGCGTTCATCGGCGGCCTGGTTTTCTCGGGCGGCAATTTCAGCAACACGGGGCTGACGATCTACTCGTTCCTGACCTCGCTGGTCGGCGCGGTGATCCTGCTCGCGATCGTGAACCTCATTCGTCGCGGCAGCGTGCGTTAAACACGCAACATCGCTGGTGAGAAAGACCCGTGCCGAGCGATCGGCGCGGGTCTTTTCACGCGGGGTCAGTCGAGCTCAAACCTGACTTGCAGCGTGACGGTGACGTCCTTCTCGCCCGCCTCGATCTGCGTT
>CAXTWJ010000436.1:0-2279 GCA_964247925.1 uncultured Sphingomonas sp. | reverse complement strand
AGAAGGCCGGGGTGAGGCCGATCCTGCCTTTCAGCCGGCCGGGGCGGCGTGGTCGCCTGGGCGGGTGGCTGCGCGCCCGTGAGCTGGGCCGGGATCGCCGTCGCAGGGCTGCGTCTCGAGACCGGCGCCGTCCGTCTCTGCCCGGACCGCGTGGCGCTCGCGAACGGCCGCGCGCGGGGCGGACTCTCGCTGGCGGGCACGCGCCTCACCGGCCGGCTCGGCACGACGCCGCTGACGCTGGCCGCGACCGGCGCGCGCCTCCGGCTCGCCGACCGGGATTTTGCGATCGAGGGTATCGAGGCGCGGCTCGGCGGTCCCCAGCGCATGTCGCGCCTCGCGATCGGCACGCTGGCCGGCCGTCTCACCCCCGCCGGGCTCACCGGCAGCTTCGTGCGCGCGGGAGGACAGATCGGCGTGGTGCCGCTGCTGATGAGCGACGCCGTCGGTGATTGGCGCTTGGCGGACGGCGCGCTATCGCTGACCGGCGCGCTCGCCGTCGCCGACACTGCCGCGCCCGCGCGATTCCAGCCCATGGCCGCGCGTGCCGTCACGCTGCGCCTTGCGGGCAACCGCATCGATGCCCGTGGCACCCTGCACGAGCCGACCACCGGCACCCGCGTCGCCACCGTCGTGATCCGCCACGACCTGGCGGCCGGCAGTGGCACCGCCGACCTTGCCGTGCCATCGCTCACCTTCGCCAGGGGCTTCCAGCCCGAGCTGCTGACCCGCATCGTCTTCGGCGTGATCGCCGACGTGCGGGGCACGGTGGCGGGGGAGGGGCACATCGCCTGGGGCAACCTGGGCGTCACCTCGACGGGCGCCTTCACCACCGCCGGCACCGACCTTGCCGCCGCGTTCGGCCCTGTGGAGGGACTGGCCGGCACAATCCACTTCACCGACCTGCTCGCGCTGGAGAGCGCGCCAGGCCAGCGTGTCACTGTCCGGTCGATCAACCCGGGCATCGCGGTGACCGACGGCGTCGCCACCTTCCAGACACTGCCCGGCACGCGCGTCAGTGTCGCCGACGCGCGCTGGCCCTTCGCGGGCGGCAGCCTCGTGCTGGAGCCGACGCTGCTCGACTTCTCGGGTCAGGCGCAGCGCAGCATGACCTTTCGCGTGACCGGCGCGGCCGCCGACCAGTTCCTGCAGCAGTTCGACTTCAAGAACCTGGACGCGACCGGCACCTTCGACGGCGTGCTGCCGATGGTGTTCGACGCCGCCGGCGGCCGGATCGAGGGCGGGCACCTTCAGGTCCGGCTGGGCGGCGGCGGGCTCGCCTATGTCGGGCCGATCAGCCAGAAGGACATCGGCTTCTGGCCCAACCTCGCCTTCCAGGCGCTCAAATCACTGCGCTATCGCTCGCTCGCCGTGCTAATGAACGGTCCGCTCGCGGGCGAGATGGTGACGGAGGTCCGCTTCGCCGGCGTCAGCCAGGGCGAGGGGGCGGAAAAAAGCGGCATCGCCGGCCTCCTCATCGGGCGCCTGCAGCGGCTGCCGTTCGTGTTCAACATCCGTATTCAGGCGCCGTTTCGCGGGCTGCTCGACGCGACCGCGAGCTTTTACGATCCCAAGCGCCTGATCAGCCGCAACCTGCCGCAGCTGCTCGAGGACGAGCGCCGGCGCGCCGGACCTCCCATTCAGCCCCCCGCAAGCGAGACCGTGCCATGACCGATCCCGGATTGACGACAAGGATCACGCACACGACCTGTGTCAGACTGATGCTGGCGATGGTTTCGATGGCAATGGGCGGCTGCGTGAACGTGACCGCGCCCGACAAGCCGATCGAGATCAACCTCAACATCAGCGTGACGCAGGAAGTGGTGTACCGGCTCGACAACGAGGCCAAGTCGGTGATCCAGCAGAACCCGGGGATATTCTGATGCGCAAGTTCGTGAGTGCAGTGATCGCGGCGGCGGTGCTCGCGGCGCCCGCGTTCCTGTCGCCGGTTGGGGCGCAGCGCGACCCGGCCTACGCCGCCGCGCGCGCGGCGGGGCAGGTGGGGGAGCAGCCCGACGGCTATCTGGGCGTGGTCGGCGGCGGCTCGGCGGAATTGCGCGCGCTGGTCAGCAGCATCAATATCCAGCGCAAGGCCGCCTATACCGCCAAGGCGCAGGCGGCGGGCGCGACGGTAGAGCAGTTCGCCTTCACCAGCGGTTGCAACCTGATCAGCAAGACCGCGCCCGGCGAGAGAAGTACCGTACCCCCGGCGGCGCGTGGGAAATCCGCGGCGCCGGCGCGCCGGAGCGGGACTCGCGTTGCGTTTGACGTGTTTCCCTCTC
>CAXTWJ010000435.1:0-2284 GCA_964247925.1 uncultured Sphingomonas sp. | reverse complement strand
CGCCAGCCCGACCCAGGCGACCGCGCGGCCACCGACCGCCGGTGCCAGGCGGAGCGTCGCGGCGGTGATCACGCCCAGCGTTCCTTCCGCGCCGACCAGCAGCGCCGACGGGTCGTAGCCGCGATTGTCCTTTTTGAGCACCGCCAGCCCATGATGGACCGACCCGTCGGGCAGCACCGCCTCGATGCCCGCGACCAGCCCGCGCATCGTGCCCCAGCGCAGCACCTGCGTGCCGCCGGCGTTGGTGGAGCTGAGCCCGCCCACCGTGGCGCTGCCGCGCGCGCCCAGCGTCAGCGGAAAGCGGCGTCCGACGGCCAGCGCGGCCGCGTGCAGGTCGGCCAAGATCACGCCCGCCTCCGCCACCGCCAGCCCGGCCTCCGCATCGACCGCGCGGATGCGGTTCAGCCGCCTGAGCGACAGGATCAGCGCGGAACCGTCGGCGGGCGGCGTGGCGCCGCCGACCATGGAGGTGTTGCCTCCCTGCGGCACCAGCGGCACGCGATGCGCGTGCGCCGCGGCGACGATCGCGGCGACCTCGGCCGTGCTGTCCGGCTGCAGCAGCACGGGCGACGCGCCGTGATAGCGCCCGCGCCAATCGGCGAGCCACCGTGCGATCAGCTCCGGGTCGGTCACCACCGTGCGCGGCCCGACCCGCCCGGCGATGGCGCCGAGCAACAGCTGTTGCGGAAAAGACACGGCGCCCTGGCTCATCGCGCGCACAGGTACAGAGGGTTCATGCACTGTTCAACGGTTCGGCCTAGACCCCCGCCGCCATGGTCCACCCGCTCATCCCCTCTGTCCTGCTGGCGCTGGTCGCGCCCGCCGCGGCGATGGGCCAGGTCGAGGTGGCGCAGCTGACCATCCGCGAACGCATCGTGATCCGGGTGCCGCGGATGCCGGTGCAGCCCGTCGCGGCACCGATCGCCTGGAGTGAGAAGAAGGGGCCGAAATGCCTGCCCATCGCCAGCATGGCGGGCGCGCTGATCTCCAGCCCCACCCAGGTCGATCTGGTGCTGAAGGGCGGGCAGCGCGTACGCGCGAAGCTGGACGGTGACTGCACCCCGCTTGACTTCTATTCGGGCTTCTACATCCGGCCGACCCGGGACGGCCAGGTCTGCGCCGACCGCGACGCGATCCGCGTCCGCTCGGGCGCCAGCTGCCCGATCGACACGTTCAAGAAGCTGGTGCCCCGCCATTGACCTTTCGCCACTGATCCCGGCATTTTCTTGACTTGGCGCGCTTTATCGGCAAGCGCGCGAGCGCCTGGGGGTGCGCGCTCGCGCCCCCGCCACCGGACACCCGCATGAGCTTCGCCGATCTCGGCCTTTCCCCCGAACTGCTCCACGCCGTCACCGACGCCGGCTATACGGAGCCAACGCCGATCCAGGCGTCCGCGATCCCGTCCGTGCTCATGATGCGCGACATCATCGGCATCGCCCAGACCGGCACGGGCAAGACCGCCTCGTTCGTGCTGCCGATGATCGACATCCTGGCGCATGGGCGCAGCCGCGCGCGGATGCCGCGATCGCTGATCCTGGAGCCGACGCGCGAGCTGGCGGCGCAGGTGGCGGAGAACTTCGAGAAATACGGCAAGGGGCACAAGCTTTCCATGGCGCTGCTGATCGGCGGCGTTTCCATGGGCGACCAGACGGCGGCGCTGGAGCGTGGCGTCGATGTGCTGATCGCGACGCCGGGCCGTCTGATGGACCTGTTCGGGCGCGGCAAGATCCTGCTCAACGGCTGCTCGATGCTGGTGATCGACGAGGCGGACCGGATGCTCGACATGGGGTTTATTCCGGACATCGAGGAAATCTGCACCAAGCTGCCCAAGCAGCGCCAGACGCTGCTCTTCTCCGCCACCATGCCGCCGCCGATCAAGAAGCTGGCGGACAAGTTCCTCGACAATCCCAAGATGATCGAGGTGTCGCGCCCGGCCTCCACCAATCTCAACATCCAGCAGTTCCTGGTGCCCGTGTCCGGTGGCGCGTTCGCCAAGCGCGAGCGGCTGCGCACGCTGCTGGAGCGCGAGGACGTGCGTACCGCCATCATCTTCTGCAACCGCAAGGCCACCGTGCGCGAGCTGAACAAGTCCTTGCGCAAGCATGGCTACAAGTCGGGCGAGATCCATGGCGACATGGAACAGTCGGAGCGTATCGCCGAGCTCGACCGGTTCAAGTCGGGGGACGTCAACATCCTGGTCGCCTCCGACGTTGCGGCGCGTGGGTTGGATATCAAGGGTGTATCGCACGTGTTCAACTTCGATGCGCCTTGGCATCCCGACGAT
>CAXTWJ010000434.1:0-2289 GCA_964247925.1 uncultured Sphingomonas sp. | reverse complement strand
CTCCGCCTCGGCGACGACATAGGTCTTGGCGACCTGCCCGCGCGCGACGCCGAGCGGATGGTCGGCGGTGGCGGGCGCGGGCCCGAACGCCGGCTCTGCGCGGGCCTGGGGCGGCGGGGTGAAGAAGGTCGGGCGTTCGCGGACGCCCAAGTTCGTCGCCCCCGCGAAGGCGGGCCCGAAGCTTCCGTCGTCGCGGTCCCCACCAACGTCGGACGAAGGCCAGAGCGCGGGTGATGGCTCCCCGATAGCGCGGGGATGGCGGTCGGCGCCGCGGAACAGCGCCGCCACATCGACCGCCGGCCGCTGCACGACGCGATGCCCCGCCTCGTCCAGCGCGCGCCGGAGTCCCGACACGACCAGCCCGCGCACGAAGGGCGGGTCGCGGAAGCGCACCTCCGTCTTGGCCGGGTGGACGTTCACATCGACCTCGCCCGGCGGCACGTCGAGGAACAGCGCGACGACCGCGTGCCGGTCGCGCGGCAGCATCTCCGCATACGCGCCGCGGATCGCGCCGAGCAGCAGCCGGTCCTTGACCGGCCGGCCGTTGACGAACAGATACTGATGGTCCGCCACGCCCCGGTTGAACGTGGGCAGGCTCGCCACCCCGCCCAGCACCACGCCGTCGCGCTCCCAGTCCACCGCCACGCTGTTCTGCGCCAGCGCCCGGGCGGTCAGCGCCGCCACGCGCGCGGGCCGGCTCTCGGCCGCCATGACCGACAGCACGCGCCGCCCCTCATGCTCGACCGCGAACGCCACGTCCGGCCGCGCCATCGCCAGGCGGCGCAGCACGTCGAGGCAGCCGGCATATTCGGCGCGGGCCGAGCGCAGGAACTTGCGCCGGGCGGGCAGCCGCGCGAACAGCTCCTCCACCACCACGCGCGTCCCCGGCGGCACGGCGGCGGGGCCGTCGCGCTCGATCCGCCCGTTATCGACGACGCGCACCCAGCCCTCCCGGCCCGCCGGCCGGCTCTCGATCGTCAGCCGCGCGACGCTGGCGATGGAGGGGAGCGCCTCGCCGCGAAAGCCCATGGTCGTCACGGCCTCGATCAGGTCGTTGGGCAGTTTCGACGTGGCGTGGCGTTCCAGCGCCAGCGCGATCTCGGCCGGCGCCATGCCATGCCCGTCGTCCGCCACCTCGATCCGATCGATGCCGCCGCCCGCCAGCGTCACGGCCACGCGAGTCGCGCGCGCGTCCAGCGCGTTCTCGACCAGTTCCTTCAACGCGCTGGCGGGTCTTTCCACCACTTCACCGGCGGCGATGCGGTTGACCAGCTGCTCGGGAAGGCGGCGTATTGACACGGAGCAAGCTCTATCCCAATCGGCCGCATCCCGCGACCCCGTTGGCCAGGCGCACACCCCGCGCTCTTTTCGGCGGTGGAGGGGGAGTGCGCGCGCCCGTCCAATCGGAATTGCAAATCTTGGCCAACATCTTCTCCCGTTTTTTCAAGATCATGTCGCACGACATGGCGATCGACCTCGGCACCGCCAACACGGTGGTCTATGTACGCGGCCGCGGCATCGTGCTGAACGAGCCGTCGGTGGTGGCGGTGGAGACGCTGAACGGCGTCAAGAAGGTCAAGGCGGTCGGCGACGACGCCAAGCTGATGATGGGCAAGACGCCCGGCTCGATCGAGGCGATCCGGCCGCTGCGCGACGGCGTCATCGCCGACATTGACGTGGCGGAGGAGATGATCAAGCACTTCATCCGCAAGGTCCACGGCCCCCGCAAGTTCGCGCGCTGGCCCGAGATCGTGATCTGCGTGCCGTCGGGTTCCACGAAAGTGGAGCGCCGCGCGATCCGCGACGCGGCGTCGAACGCCGGCGCCAGCCAGGTCTGGCTGATCGAGGAGCCGATGGCCGCCGCGATCGGCGCCGATATGCCCGTCACCGAGCCGATCGGCTCCATGGTGGTCGATATCGGCGGCGGCACCACCGAGGTCGCGGTGCTGAGCTTGCGCGGTCTTGCCTACACCACCTCCGTGCGTGTCGGCGGCGATAAAATGGACGAGGCGATCGTCTCCTATGTCCGGCGCAACCACAACCTGCTGATCGGCGAGGCGACCGCCGAGCGCATCAAGCAGGAGGTCGGCATCGCCCGCCCGCCGGCCGACGGCATCGGCACGGTGATCCACATCAAGGGCCGCGACCTGGTCAACGGCGTGCCCAAGGAAATCCAGATCAACCAGGGTCAGATCGCCGAGGCGCTGTCCGAGCCGGTCGCGACCATCGTCGAGGGCGTGCGCGTCGCGCTGGAGAACACCGCGCCCGAGCTCGCCGCCGACATCGTCG
>CAXTWJ010000433.1:759-2292 GCA_964247925.1 uncultured Sphingomonas sp. | reverse complement strand
CCGCCCCCCCCCCCCCCCCCGCCCCCCCTGCGCCCGCCCCGCGCGGGCGCGGCGAGCCCCCGCACCACCACGCGCCCGCGCTCCACCAGTGCCACCGACACGCACCAGCCCGGCCGCCCCCGAACATAATCGCGCGTGCCGTCGATCGGATCGACCACCCATACCCGGTCACGCCCGAGCCGGTCGGGATTGTCCGCCGTCTCCTCCGACAGCCAGCCCGCGCCGGGCAGCAGGGCCGTCAATCGCGCACGCAGCATCGCATCGACGTCGTAGTCGACCTCGCACACCGGCGAGCCGTCGGCCTTGTCGCGCGCGCCCACGTCGGTCCGCCACCGGGCGAGCGCCATCCGCCCGGCGTCCGCGGCCGCCGCCACGACCGCCTCCGCCAGCCTATTCACCCGCGACCGTCATCCCATCCACACGCACCGTCGGCACGTTGACGCCATAGCGGAACCGGAGGTCGTTGGCGGGGGTCAGCGCTCGATACATGTCACGCAGATTGCCCGCGATGGTGAACTCCGCGACCGGCCCGGCGATGACGCCGCCGCTGATGCGGAACCCCGCCGCGCCCCGGCTATAGTCGCCCGTCACCCCGTTCACGCCCATGCCGATCAGCTCGGTGACATAGACGCCCTCGCCGATGTCGCCGATCAGCGCCTCCACGGATACGCTGCCCGCCGCCATGAACAGGTTGCCGGTCGAGACACCCGGCCCGCCGCCGACGCCACGCGCGGCATGGCCGGTCGGCGTCAGCCCGAGCTGGCGCGCGGACGCCGAATCGAGCAGCCAGGTCTCCAGCATCCCGTCGGTCACGATGTCGGTCGGCGTGACCGGCAGCCCCTCGCCGTCGAACGGGCGCGAGCGCAGGCCGTGCGGGCGGTGCGGATCATCCTGGATGCTGATGCCGGGCGCGAAGACCTGCCGCCCGAGCTGGTCGAGCAAGAAGCTCGTCTTGCGCGCGATCGCCCCGCCGCCAATCGCGCCGACCAGGTGGCCGAGCAGCGACGCGCCCACGCGCGGGTCGAACACGACCGGCATCGCCCCGCTGGCCAGCTTGCCCGGGTTCAGCCGCGCCACCGCGCGCTCGCCCGCCTGCTGGCCGATCGCGGCGGCGTCCTCCAGCAGGTCGCGGCGCCGCGCGCTGTGATGCGCGTAATCGCGCTGCATGCCGCCGCCTTCCCCGGCCAGCACGCTCGCGGACACGCCATAGCCGGTGGTGGCATAGCCATGCGCGAAGCCGGTGGAGGTCGCCAGCGCCCAGGTCGAGCGCGACGCGGACGCGCCGCCGCCTTCGGAGTTGGTCACGCCCGCGACGCCGCGCGCGGCATCCTCCGCCGCCAGCGCCAGCTCGCGCAAGCCGTCGGGCGCGGCCTCGCCCCCATCGTCCAGGTCGAGCTGCGGCGGTTCACCGACCATCAGCCGGTCGCCGGGCGCCAGCCCCGCCCAGGGATCTTCCGGCGCCTCGCGCGCCATCGCCACCGCGCGCGGCGCCGCCGGCGCCCACCCGCCCCGCGCCCCGGAGGGGGGGGGGCC
>CAXTWJ010000433.1:0-749 GCA_964247925.1 uncultured Sphingomonas sp. | reverse complement strand
CGGCGACAGGTCGGAGGTGGCGACGCTGGCCGAGCGTCGGCCCACGAAGACGCGGAGGCCCAGTTCCTCGCTTTCCGAGCGCCCGACATCCTCCAGCCGGCCGAGCCGGACGGAAACATCGGCGCTGGCGTCGGCCGCCACTACGGCATCGGCGGCATCGGCACCGGCGCGGGTCGCGCGCGCCACGATATCGGCGGCGCGCTCGCGCGCCTGGTCAGGGGTCAGCATCGCCGCGACTTAGGGGGCGGGGCGCGCCGATGCTACCCCGCGTCAGGTGCCGACCACGACGCAGGCCATGACCCCCCCCCGCCCCGTCAGCCGATTGCTCCGGACCCGCGCCAGCGCGCCCGCGCCGTCGTCGGGCCGCAGCGCCGCGACCTGCCACGCCAGCTGCGCCGCCGCAGGCAGCAGTGCGGCGAGCGCCAGCGGGTCGGCGCGTACCCGCCACACCGCCGCGCCCCACAGCAGGACAGCGAGCGCGTAGCAGCTCGCCCCCCCGCCCCTGACGTGCCGCCCCATCCGGAGCGCCGATGAGCGCACCCCGATCAGCGCGTCGTCCTCGCGATCCTGCAGCGCATAGATCGTGTCATAGCCGACCACCCACGCGATCGACCCCGCATAGAGGAAGGCGAGCGCCCAGCCGAAGCCGCCCGTCACCTCCACCCAGCCGACGAGCGCGGCCCAGGAGAAGACAAACCCCAGCCACGCCTGCGGCCACCAGGTGATCCGCTTCATGAACGGATAGGCCG
>CAXTWJ010000432.1:1681-2305 GCA_964247925.1 uncultured Sphingomonas sp. | reverse complement strand
GCTCTCCGCTTTCCACCGTTCCGTTACTGGGCCCCCGCCTTCGCGGGGGTGGGGCTGGTACTTGCCGCACCCGCTCACGCCCAGATCGCGGACCCGCTGAACGACTGTGACCTGTGCTTGGTCCCGGCTAGGTCGGACCACGACATCATCGTCACCGCCACCCGCGCCGAGCAGGACCGCAGCGAAGTCGCCCAGGCCGTCACCACGGTCACCCGCGCCGACCTCGATCGCCGCCAGACCACCTCGGTCGCCGACCTGCTCGCCACCACGCCCGGCGTCACGCTCAGCCGCAACGGCTCCGTCGGCGGCCTGACCTATGTCCGCCTGCGTGGTGCGGAGGCCGGGCAGACGCTGGTCGTGATCGACGGCATCCGCGTCAACGACCCGTCAGCGACCGATGGGGCGTTCGACTTCGCCAACCTGCTCGCCGCCTCCGTCGATCGTGTCGAGGTGCTGCGCGGCCCGGACTCGGTGCCGTGGGGCAGCCAGGCGATCGGCGGCGTCGTCAACGTCATCACGACCGCGCCGACGACCGAGCTCAAGGCGCGCGCGCAGGCCGAATACGGCGCCGCCAACCAGCTCTACACCACCGCCGGCCTGTCCGGCGGCCCCGGCCCCCTCACC
>CAXTWJ010000432.1:700-1671 GCA_964247925.1 uncultured Sphingomonas sp. | reverse complement strand
TTGCGCACGTAGGCCGGGATCATGCCGATGCCGGGGAGGCCGACGCCATGGAGGCGGTCGAGGTCGCGGCGCTGGCGCGGCTCGGCATCCCGGATCCGTATCGCGACACCGTGCCGAACCCCGTCGAGCGCCCGGCATCGGCCTCGACCTGCGCGGCTATTACGCGAACAGCCACCTCCACTATGACGGCTTCGCCGACGTGGCGCCCTTCGGCCCCGTCGATGGCCCGCAACGCCAGAACACGCAGGAGATCTACGGCTATGCCGGCGCCCACGCCAATCTGGCGGACGGCCGTTTCAACAACCGCGTCGCCTTCACGGTCGCGGACGTCAACCGCGACAATTTCGACCCCGATTTCCCCTTTCGCGCGCGCGGCCGGTCGGAACGGTATGAATATCAGGGCGACGCCCGCATCACCGACCAGCTCCGCGTCGTCGCCGGCGCCGAGCGCGAGAACAGCCGCTTCAACGACGGCTCCACCTATGCCGATACCGGCATCACCAGCGTCTATGGCCAGGCGATCGTCAAGCCGATCGATCGCCTGACGCTGACCGGCGGCGTCCGCTACGACGATCACGACGATTTCGGCCACCACACGACCTTCGGCGCCGACGCGGCCTGGGCGCTCGCGACCGGCACCACGCTGCGCGCCAGCTATGGCGAGGGCTTCAAGGCGCCATCGCTCTACCAGCTCTACTCCTTCTACGGTGACCAGGCGCTCCGCCCGGAAACGGCCAAGAGCTACGAGGGCGGAGTCGAGCAGAGATTGGGCGGGCGGGCGGCCGCACGGGTGACGTATTTCCACCGGCGCACGCGCAACCAGATCGACTTCGCCTTCGCGGACGGCCGTTTCGGCTACGCCAACATCGCGCGGACGCGGGCGGAGGGCGTCGAGGCGGAGCTGCAGCTCCGGCCGACCGCCGCCGTCACCGTCGGCGCGCACGTCAGCTGGATCGGCGCGCCGCACCGCT
>CAXTWJ010000432.1:0-690 GCA_964247925.1 uncultured Sphingomonas sp. | reverse complement strand
GGTACTGCTCGTCGGCGACAGCGTCGATCCCACCGCGGTCACCGGCCGCCTCGACGGCTATGCGCTGGCGAGCATCCGCGCGGAGCTACCCATCAACGACCGCCTCGCGCTGTACGGCCGTGTCGAGAACGTCGCCGACGAGCAGTACCAGACCGCCGCCGGCTACGGCACCTACGGCCGCTCGGCCTTTGGCGGCGTCAGGCTGCGGCTGCCTTGATGCGCGGGGCCGTCCCACTGCTGTTGCGCGCCGGTGGTCAGCCCGCGAGCGGGGCAGGGTGCGGCATCGTGTCCACCAACCCCTCCGCCGACGCGATGCTGGTCCGGCTGGTGGAGCCGAACCGCATCGCCGCGATCAGCCGTTACTCGCAGGACGTCGGCGCGACCTCCATCCCGCTAGCCGTCGCCAACCGCTTCCGCGCGACCGGCGGCACGGCGGAGGAGGTGCTGGGCTTGCGCCCCTCGCTGGTGCTGGCCTCCTCGTTCACGCCGCCCACCACGCGCGACGCCTATGCGCGCGCGGGCCTGCGGGTCGTGTACCTTGATTCGCCCACCACGGTCGCGGCGAGCATCGCGCAGGTGCGACAGGTCGCGGCGGCCGTGGGCGAGCGGGGCAGGGGTGAGGTGTTGGCGCGGGCGATCGAAGCGTCCCTCTCATCCTCCCCTGCAAGGGGAGGTGGCGCGCGCGTAGCG
>CAXTWJ010000431.1:0-2308 GCA_964247925.1 uncultured Sphingomonas sp. | reverse complement strand
GAGCACGCGCACCGCATCATTGTTGAGGCCGGGCGTGTTCTGCGCGCCCGAGCCGGTGACGGCGGGCAGCCGCTGGAGCGCTGCGTCGGTCGCCGCCGCCGCCTGGCGCGCGTCGCCGCCTGCCGCGCCGATCAGCCCGGCGAAACCGCCCGTCTCGTCGTGCCGGCCAGCGGCGGACAGGATCACCGCGCGTCCCGTCGCCCGCACGCGGGCGGGCTGATCGGCGAACGCCCGCCGCCTGGCGAGCGCGTCAAGGATGGGCAGCGCACCATCGTCGGCCCCGTCGAGCGCGAACAGCGCGGTCAGCGGCTGGCCGAGCAGCGCGAAGGCGTCCAGCCCCGCCCGCGCCGCCGCATCAAGGGAAACGAAGCTGAGCCGCATCGCCGGATCGGTTTCCCAGCGCCAATCGGCATCGGGCTCGCCGGCCGGGGTGAAGGCGGGGCGCCAGGCCGGCCCCTCGCGCCAGCCGCTCACCGCCACCCGAACCCGCTCACCTTCTGGCTGCGCACGCACCCAGAGCTCCAGATCGGCATCCTCATCCGCGACCGTCACGCTGCGGGACACGATGATGCCGAGCCGCCATGCAAGCCGCGCCACGGTGGCGAGCTGCGGCACCGCCACCGGTTCGCCCACCTCGCCGCCCGCGCGCGCGTTGAGCCCGTCGAGCGCGGGGTCGGCGGACAACAGCCGTCCCTCGCGATCCATGATCGCGTGCGCGACGGCGCCTTCCGCATGATGGTCCAGGGCGTTCATCGCCGGCTCGAACGCGCGAGCGCGGCAATGGCCGCGCGAAAGTCGCGCTCCAGCGTTTCGGGCGCCAGCGCGAGCCTCGCTTCGGCGGGATCGATGGCGGCGATGCGATCGAGCTGGTCGGCGAAGGCCTCGATATCGCGCCGCGGGTCGGCGTCCGACAGCGCCAGCGCGATGCGGGCGATTGTCGGGCGATCGAGGTGGATCGCGCGCAGGGCCAGCCACAACCGCTCGCCTTCCGGCTCGATGACCAGCGCGCGCGCCTGTTCGAAGTCGAGGCGGGCCGCGTGCGCCAGAACGGCGGTGAACAATGACAGGCGGCGATCGCCCAGCGCCTCCAGCAGCAGCGGCGCCAGTTCGTCGGACCGCGCGTCGATCGCGGTGGCAAGCCGGGTCGCCACTCCCTCCGGCCGCTCGCCCTCGTCATGCGCGCCCAGACTGCGCGTCGCAGCCTCCGCGATGGCCCGATCCACGTCCGGGGCGGCGTTCGCGTCGGGCGCGGCGGGCCGGATCGCGGCGGCGACCCACCACACCAGCCGATGCTGTAGCTCGGCGGGCAGCGACGAGCGATCCTGGCCGTCCGCCGCCAGCAGCGCCCGCGCGGCGCCCGCGACGACCCGGTCGGGCACGGCGGCCAGGCGGACGAGCAAGCTCGCCTCCTCCGGTCCGGGCGCGGCCGGCGGCAGCGCAGCGGCGATCAGCTCGTGCTCGACGCGGGCGAGCAGCTCCTCCATCAGGACCTCGTCGCTGAGCAGCCCGGCGCGCGTGAGCCGCTCGGCCGCGCCGTTGCCCGTTGCCGGCCCGACCCGCAGCAGCGCCTCCGCCGCGCCCGTCGCGCCGCGAGCAGCGAGCAGACGCGCGGCCTGGCGCCGAAGCTCGACCTCGATCTCGCCCACCGTGTCCGCCAGGCGTCGGGCGAGCGTCAACCGGGTACGGTCGTTAAGCCGCGCGTCGTCAGGCAGGAACAGGTCGGCGATCGCGCCCGCCAGTCGCGCATCGGCGCGCGTTCGGGCAAGCGCGGCCCGGCCCCCAATCTCGGCGGCGCTGGTCGTGTGATGATCCGTGCGGGCCGGCATGGCGCCTCCGTAGCGCCTCCCTCGTTAAAGCCCAGCTAAGGCTGTCCGTCGCAGCCGCTCGATGGCGCCGGCCAGCGTCGCCGCCGCGTAGGCCGCCGCAAGCACCAGCCCAGCGAGCGGCCAGCCGAGCAGCGTCGCGAGCGAGACGAGGAGCAGATAGGCCGGCGGCGAACCCCACCATCCGGCGCGCACCCGCTCCGGTCCGGCACGTTCCGCCAGGGCGGCGAGCGTCACCAGCGCCGTCGCGATCGACAGCGCCGACATTTCGGACGCTCGGCCGCTTTCCGCCGCGCCGAAAAACAACAACGCCAGCGCGGGCACGATCAGCGCCGCCGTCGCCTGCGCGCGCTCCACGCCCGGCTCGTCCCTAAGTCCGCTCAGCGCGCCGCCCAGACCAAGCAGCAGGCAGGCGGCCAAGGCCAGCAGCAGGCCCATCCCGCTCCAGCCCAACACGATCGCGGCGAGCCCGGCCAGCCCGATCA
>CAXTWJ010000430.1:362-2321 GCA_964247925.1 uncultured Sphingomonas sp. | reverse complement strand
GGGCGGCGGGGCCGCCTCGGCTATGCGGGCTTGCGCGCGCGCCGCCACCGCCGGGAACGTGATAGCGGCGCTTCTCCTCGTCGGGCAGCGCGAACAGCTTCGCGGTCTCGTCCCAGGCGCGGTCGATCAGCGCCTGCGGGATGCCGTGGTCGGCGACCACCGCGAAGCCGAAGCGGCGGAACGAGCCGCCCAGATCGGCGGCGAACCGGGCGGGGTCGCGCGCCTGGTCGGTCAGCGACAGGGTGGGAACGGCAGCGGGCGAGGTCGGCGTGTCGAGCATCGGAGCGTCATACGCCCGCCGCCTCGCCACGGGAAGGGTTACGCCGGCGCCCGCGACCGCTAAGGCGCCCGCATCGTGATACCCGCATCCCCCGCCGCCCGCCCGATCGGGTTCGCCGAGTTCGTGGCCATGATCGCGTCGCTGATGGCGCTGGGGGCGCTCGGGATCGACACGATGCTGCCGGCGCTGCCCGCGATCGGGCACGCGCTAGGGGTGACGGCGGAGAACGAGCGGCAGTTCGTCATCACCGCCTTCCTGCTCGGCTTCGGGGTCGGGCAGGTCGTGCACGGGCCACTGGCGGACCGCTATGGCCGCCGCCCGGTGCTGGTCGTCGCGCTGCTGCTCTACGCGGCCGCCAACGTCGCCTGCGCGCTGTCGATGAGCTTTCCGGCGCTGCTCGCCGCGCGGGTGGCGGGCGGCATGGCCGGCGCGGCGACGCGCGTGGTGCCGGTCGCGATCGTGCGCGACCGATTCGCCGGGCGCGAGATGGCGCGGGTGATGTCCACCGCCTTCATCATGTTCATGGTGGTGCCGGTGCTCGCGCCGACGCTGGGCACCGGGCTGCTGCTGATCAGCGATTGGCGGTTCGTGTTCGCGGTGATCGCGGGGCTGGCGCTGGCGGTGGCGGGCTGGTTCTGGATCAGGATGCCCGAGACGCAGCATCCGGAGGACCGGCTGCCGCTGTCGCCGGAGCGCGTCGCGGCGGGGTGGCGCACGGCGCTGACCGACCGGCTGTCGCTCGGCTATATGCTGGCGGCGGGGATGATGCAGGGCGGCATCTATGGCTATCTCAACTCGATCGGACAGGTGGTGGACGAGGCGTTCGGGCGGCCGGGCAAGCTGCCGCTCGTCTTCGCGCTGACCGCGGGGGCGATCGCGATCAGCAACTTCGCCAATTCCCGGCTGGTGATGCGGCTTGGCCAGCGGCTGCTGTCGCACGGCGCGGTGTGCGCGGTGTTCGTCATCGCGGCGATGCATCTCCTGGTCTATCGCTCGGGCGGCGAGAGCCTGGGCGTGTTCATCGCGCTGCAGGCGGCGACGCTCTGCTGCTTCGGGCTGATCGGGACCAACTTCTCGACCATGGCGATGCAGAACATGGGCCATATCGCGGGCACCGCGTCGAGCGTGCAGGGGTTCGCCAGCGTGATGATCGGCTCGCTGATCGGCGCCGCGATCGGCCAGGCGTTCGACGGCAGCGCGCTGCCCATGATCGCCGGCTTCATGGGCGTGGCGGTGTGCGCGCTGATCCTGGCGGCCATCACCGAGCGGGGGCGGCTGTTCCGGCCGGCTTAGTGGAACCTCGTCGCCCGGTCCGCCGTTCGCTGGCCTGAGATCACAGGAGCATGACCATGGGCGGCAATCAGGTGACGGGCATGGGCTCGGGCGATGACGGCTATGACGAGGAAGGCTATGACGAGAGCCAGCGCGCCGAGATCCTGGAGGCCACGCGCGACGGCCCGACCGACGGGCTGATCCTGACCGACCTCGACCCCGACCTGGGCGAGGACACGGAGGACGAGGACATCGGCGATCTGGACATGGAGGATGACGAGGTCGGCAAGACCGACGACACGGTCGCGATGAGCACCGAGGACATGGACGAAGACGACGTCCAGGACGAGTTCGACGACGGCACCGACGACGATGACGAACTGGGCGACGCGGACGACGTGGCGCTG
>CAXTWJ010000430.1:0-352 GCA_964247925.1 uncultured Sphingomonas sp. | reverse complement strand
GGAGGGGTAGGAGGTGGCGGTGAGGCGGTAGGGGCGGGGGGCCTACTCCAGCGAATGGTGTTTTTGGATTCGTCAGGGGGGAGGGGCGCCCGCGAAAGTATTACTTTCGCGGGGACCCGGGCAGCGAGGGCAAAGCCGACCTCGTCTGACGGCGTGGCGGAAGGAGAACGTCCGGCCTGACGTACGGCGTCCTCCCCCTCCGTCAGCTTCGCTGCCACCTCCCCCTTGCGGGGGAGGGTGATCTTCTACCCCTTGTGGCTCGCCTTGCCGCCCTTCTTGCCCAGCTCCGCCTGCGCGGCCGAGCTCTTGCGCGGGTTCTTCTCGCCCTCCTTCGCCGCCTTGGCGTTGGCGC
>CAXTWJ010000429.1:1692-2341 GCA_964247925.1 uncultured Sphingomonas sp. | reverse complement strand
GGTCCACCGGCTCGACAAGGACACGTCGGGCGCCCTGCTGGTCGCGCGCACCACCCGCGCGGCGGCGTTCTTCAGCAAGGCCTTCTCCGGCCGGACCGCCAAGAAGGTGTATTGGGCGCTGGTCGTGGACGTGCCCTCGATCGACGATGGCACGATCGACCTGCCGCTGGCGAAACAGCCCGGCACCGGCGGCGAGAAGATGCACGTCGCCGATGGCAAGAATGGGGAAGCCGAGGGGCAGGCCGCGCGCACCCGCTACCGCGTGATCGAGCGCGCGGGCAATCGCTGCGCCTGGGTGGAGCTGCAGCCCTTCACGGGCCGCACGCACCAGCTGCGCGTCCACATGGCCGCGATCGGCCACCCCATCGTCGGCGACGGCAAATATGGCGGGCAGGCCGCATTCCTGACCGGCGGGATCAGCCGCAAGATGCACCTCCACGCGCGTCGGCTCCGCGTCGATCACCCCGACGGCGGCCAGATCGACGTCTCGGCCGAACTGCCCCAGCATTTCGCCGACAGCCTGAAGTCGCTCGGCTTCGAGCAGATGCTGGGCGACCAGATGCCGCTGGACGAGTATCAGCCGCCCAACCGCGCCGAGAAGAAACAGGCGGCGAAAGCACACGCCAAGACCGTCCGCCGCGCCCGCAAG
>CAXTWJ010000429.1:0-1682 GCA_964247925.1 uncultured Sphingomonas sp. | reverse complement strand
GAGCGGCGCGGGCGAGGTGGCGAGCGGGGGCAGCGCTGATGCACCCCAACCCGCCCTTCCGCACCCACGCCGACCTGCTCGCCGACGCCGCGCGGATCGGCTTCGCGCACATCTTCGCCGCCACGCCCGCTGGTCCCATGGTCGCGCACGCGCCGGTGACGCTGCATGGCGAGCGGCTCCGCTTCCACCTCGCCCGCGCCAACCGGCTCTACCCGCATCTGGACGGCGCGACGGTGCTGGCCAGCATCGCCGCGCCGGACGGCTATGTCAGCCCCAACTGGTATGCCAGGCCCGGCAACCAGGTGCCGACCTGGAACTACGTCGCGATCGAGGTGGAGGGTATCGCCCGCGCGCTGCCCGAGGCCGCGCTGCTGGAGCAACTCGACGCGCTCGCCGACGCGCACGAGCCCCGCCCGGCTCCTTGGACGCGCGCGAAGACCGACCCCGCCGTCATCGACGCCCTGCTGCGCGCGATCGAGGGGTTCGCGATCGAGGTCACCGCCGTGCGCGGCACGACCAAGCTGTCGCAGAACAAGGGCGCGGCGGACCGCGCCGGCGTCATCGCCGGCCTTCGCGCGCAGCGCAACCCGGCGCTCGCGGCGGCGATGGATGCGGCATGACCGACGACGTGCTCGCCCGCCGCCGCTGGCTCACCCTGGTCGCGATCCGCATCGCCGGCAGCGCGGGGGCGGTGTTCGGCGTGGTGCTGCTCGGCCGCGCGACGCGCTGGCCCGATCAGGCGCTGGGCATCGCGATCGTCCTGTCGGCGCTGGGCATGATCGCCATCGTGCCGCGCTCGCTCGCCCGCCAATGGCGCAGTCCCGAATGAAGCGTTTCTGGACCGACGTCACCGTCACGCCCGAGCGCGGGATCGCGCTCGACGGCAAGCCCGTCCGCACCCCCGGCCGCGCGGCGCTGATCCTGCCCACGGCCGCGCTGGCGCAGGCGATCGCGGACGAGTGGCGCGCGGTCGGCGATACGTTGGACCCGCGCGCCATGCCGCTCACGGGCATCGCCAACGCGGCGATCGATCGTATCGCGCCCGACCCCACGCCGTTCGCGGCCGACCTGGCGCGCTACGGCGAGAGCGACCTTCTCTGTTACCGCGCGGACGGGCCCGAGCCGCTGGTCGAGCGCCAGCGCGCGGCCTGGGATCCGGTGCTCGCCTGGGCACGCGCGCGCTACGACGTCCATGTCGAGACCACGACCGGCGTCATCCACCGCGCCCAGCCCTCTGCCACGCTCGCCCGCCTGCGGGAGGCGGTGACCGCGCTCGACCCGTTCGCGCTCGCCGCGCTGGCGCCGCTCGTCACGCTGACCGGCTCGCTCCTGCTCGCGCTCGCGCTGGTCGAGCGCGCGATCACGCCCGACGCCGCCTGGGCGGCCGCGCATGTGGACGAGGACTGGCAGGCGGAACTGTGGGGAGAGGATCAGCTCGCCACCGATCGCCGCGCGAGCCGGCGCGCGGAGTATGACGCGGCGATCCGGTTCCTCCATGCCGCGCGCGACTGAGCTCAGCCGGTGAACGCCGCCGCCGTCCACGCGGACGCCGCCCGCCAGCCCAGCGCCTCGTACAGGGCGCGGCCGACCGGCGTGGCGGTCAGCACCTCGACCGCGTCCGCCGGCCGATGCGCGCCCAGCGCCGTCATCAGCGCCGCGCCCAGCCCGCGCCGCCGGTGGCC
>CAXTWJ010000428.1:0-2353 GCA_964247925.1 uncultured Sphingomonas sp. | reverse complement strand
GGCCCCACCGTCTTCATCTGCGACGAGTGCGTGGAGCTGTGCAACGACATCATCCGCGAGGAGACCAAGTCCGCGCTGGTGAGCAAGAAGGATGGCGGCGTGCCGACGCCGCAGGAAATTTGCAACGTGCTGGACGACTACGTCATCGGCCAGCAGCGCGCCAAGCGCGTGCTGTCGGTGGCGGTCCACAATCATTACAAGCGGCTGAACCACGGCGCCAAGGGCGCGGATGTCGAGCTGTCGAAGTCGAACATCCTGCTGGTCGGCCCGACGGGGTGCGGCAAGACGCTGCTCGCCCAGACGCTGGCCCGCATCCTCGACGTGCCGTTCACGATGGCCGACGCGACGACGCTGACCGAGGCGGGCTATGTCGGCGAGGATGTCGAGAACATCATCCTCAAGCTGCTTCAGGCGTCCGACTACAATGTCGAGCGCGCGCAGCGCGGGATCGTCTATATCGACGAGATCGACAAGATCAGCCGCAAGGCGGAGAACCCGTCGATCACGCGCGACGTATCGGGCGAGGGCGTGCAGCAGGCGCTGCTCAAGCTGATGGAGGGCACCACCGCCTCCGTGCCGCCGCAGGGCGGGCGCAAGCATCCGCAGCAGGAGTTCCTGCAGGTCGATACGACCAACATCCTGTTCATCTGCGGCGGCGCGTTCTCCGGCCTCGAGAAGATCATCGGCGACCGGCTGCAGGGCAAGTCGATCGGCTTCGGCGCCTATGTCGCTTCGCCGGAGGAACGCCGCACGGGCGAGGTGCTGCGTTCCACCGAGCCCGAGGATCTGCTCAAGTTCGGGCTGATCCCCGAGTTCGTCGGCCGCCTGCCCGTGATCGCGACGCTGGAGGACCTGGACGTCGATGCGCTGGTCAAGATCCTGAAGGAACCCAAGAACGCGCTGGTCAAGCAGTATCAGAAGCTGTTCGAGATGGAGCAGGTCGATCTGGGCTTCACCGACGACGCGCTGGTCGCGGTCGCCCGCAAGGGGATCGAGCGCAAGACGGGCGCGCGCGGGCTGCGCTCGATCCTGGAAGGCGTGCTGCTC
The DNA here is from genome assembly GCA_964247925.1 of uncultured Sphingomonas sp. GTDB lineage: Bacteria > Pseudomonadota > Alphaproteobacteria > Sphingomonadales > Sphingomonadaceae > Sphingomonas. The sequence continues at coordinate 1,306 of CAXTWJ010000428.1, read as the reverse complement.
GACACGATGTTCGACCTGCCGTCGATGGACGGCGTCGATGAGGTGATGATCGACAAGGACGTGATCATGGGCACCAAGGAGCCCATCCGCGTTTACGCCGAGAAGAAGGCCGAGAGCGCGGCGTGACGACCCGTGGCGCGTGGTCGGACGGCCGGCCACGCGCGCTCGCCTTCCTGCCGTCTTTTCTGTTCCGGTCGGACGAGCCGGCGTGGCGCTACATCCTGTTCGCCTGGCCGGTGGTGACGCTCCCCTCGCTGCTGCTCGGCTGGCTGGTGACCCGCTTGGCACCCACGCTCGCGGGGCCGGGCCTCGGCCAGGCGTCGCCGCTGGTGGTCGTGCTCGGCGTGGTGGTGCTCAGCCCGCTGGTCGAGACGCTGCTGATGACCGGACCCGTGGCGCTGATCGATCGGTTCGTCGGGCCGGTGCCGGCGGTGTGGGCAAGCTCGCTCATCTGGGGCGTGGCGCACAGCCTGGAGGCGCCGCGCTGGGGACTGGTGATCTGGTGGCCGTTCCTTGTCTTCTCGACCGTGTACCTGACCTGGCGCGGGCGGGGCTATTGGCGCGCGATCGGCGTGGTGTTCGCGATCCACGCGCTCAACAACGCGCTGCCGGTCGCGGCGACGCTGCTTGGCGGGTAAGGTCGCCGCCTGGGGCGGGAACGAAGCGCCGCCGCCGTCCATTGTCCGCGTCGCAAGGGAGCATGGCATGGACGACGAGCGCATCTGGTCATTCGAGGAAAGCCTGTGGATCGGCGACGCGGAGAACTACCGCCGCCTGATCGACGAGGAGTGCGTCATGGCGCTGCCCGCGCAGCCTTATGTGTTCACCGCCGACGCCGCGATCCGGGCGGTGCAGGAGACGCCGCGCTGGATGGCCGTCCGCTTCTCCGAGCAGAAAGTGCAGCGGCCGGAGGAGGGGTTGATCGTGATCGCCTACAAGGCCGACGCCAGCCGCGCGGGGGAGGAGTATGTGGCATATTGCACCACCACCATGCGGCGGCGTGCGCATGAGGACTGGCTGGTCGTCCAGCACTCCCAACTGCCGCCGATCGCGCTGAGCTGAGGCGCGCGCTGGACGTCCGCACCGCCGGCGGCGCCGATCGGGGCGAGGTCACCGCGATGCTGGCGCGCGCGTTCGCCGACGACCCGGCCATGAGCTGGGTGTTTCCCGATCCGATCGACCGGGCGCGCCGGCTGCCGCTGCTGTTCGCGATCCTGTTCGATGCCGACGCGCAGGGGATGCGCCTGGTGACGGCGGGCGGCCGGGCGGCGACCCTGTGGCGGGGGCCGGGGCGCATCCACACCGG
>CAXTWJ010000427.1:2011-2361 GCA_964247925.1 uncultured Sphingomonas sp. | reverse complement strand
CTGCGGCGCCGGCTCGGCCGTGGCGCGCCCCACCGGCGCGCGCGGCGCGGGCCGGCCGGTCTCCGCCAGGCAGTTGGCGCGCAGCGTCTCGATGTCCGGACCGAAGTCGAACACGCCCGCCGGTTCGCCGTTGCCGGCCAGCTCGGCGCGCAACGCCGCCGTCGCCGCCTCGTCCACCGCGCTGTCGGCGATCACCACGCCATAGCGACGCGCGCCGTCCGGCGTGACCAGCCCTTGGCGCACCTCCTTGGCGCCCCCCGCCCGGTCCCGCGCGCGCGGGGCGCCGCCCCCCCCCCCCCCCCCCCGGGGGGTGGGGGGGGGGGGGGCGCGCCCCCCCCCCCCCCGCGGGG
>CAXTWJ010000427.1:0-2001 GCA_964247925.1 uncultured Sphingomonas sp. | reverse complement strand
CCATGAACCGTCACGCAAGCCGCCCATTGCTGTTCGCCACCCTGGCCGCGCTGGTGCTGGCGCCGCTCGCCGGCTGCGCCCGGACGCCCAAGAAGCCCAGCGACGCGCGCTACGTCGCGCGCGACGTCAATACCCTCTACAGCCTCGCGGTCGCCCGCCTCGACCGCCACGTTCTCGACCTTGTTGCCGAGCACGGAGGTGGTCCCGTCAGCCGCCTCCAGCACCTTACGCGCGCGCGCACCCGGCTGGCCGCCGTTGACACCCCAGGGCAGCGTGAACCAGCGGTCGTCGTGCAGCGCGACCGTGCCGCCCTGCAGGAACCGATAGGTCATCTGGATGCCATTGCCGCCGCGGTGCAGCCCCGCGCCGCCCGAGTCCGCCACCGTCTCGTAGCGCTCGATGACCAGCGGGAAATAGCGTTCCAGAAACTCATTGGGCACGTTGGTGAACCCCGGCCACAGCGAATGCCCGTCCGGCCCGTCGCCCATCGGCCGGCCGGGGATGCCGCCAAAGCCGATCTGGAACAGCTGGAACCAGTCGCCCTTGCCGTCATGGCCGGAGAAGAACAAATGCGGGCTCGACGAGAAGCCGGCGGCGTTGAGGAACTCGGGCGTCTTCTGGCCGAGCAGCCCGCCCAGAACGTCGAAGATGCGCCCCAGCGCGTGCGTGCGGCCCGACAGCGCGGCGGGGAAGTTGGGCTTGAGCAGCGAGCCCTGCGGGATGCGAACCTCGATCAGGTCATAGAACCCGTCGTTGAACAGGATCTGGGGATCGAAAACCATGATCATGTAGATGCCGAAGAACATCTTGAACATGTTCTCGTTCAAGTAGAAGTTGATCGACGCCGGGCTCTGCGGGTCGGTGCCGTCGAAATCGAGGATGACGCGGTCGCCCTCGCGCCGCATGGTGCAGCGGATCTTGTAGGGACCAAAGCCCATGCCGTCGTCGCAGATATAATCCTCGAACGAGACCGGCGCCTCGCCCACCGACTGCGCGATCAGGCTCTTCATCGCGCGGTGGTTGCGGCCGAGCAGCTCCTGGGTTGCGGAGACATAGAGGTCATCGCCGAACCGGTCGGCCATCTCGCTCAGCCGCCGCGCCGCGACCCGGCAGGCGGCGATCAGCGCGTTCAGGTCCGCCGCGCACCAGTCGGGCTTGCGCGTCTGGTGCATGATCAGCTTGACCAGCTCGACATTGTGGACGCCTTTCTCCCACAGCTTGACCGGCGGGATGCGGACGCCTTCCTCGAAGATCGAGTGCGCGTCGATCGGCATGGAGCCGACCACCTTGCCGCCGATGTCCGACTGGTGCCCGAACATGGAGGTGTAGCCGATCAGCCGCCCGTCCTTGAACACGGGCAGCAGCACCAGCCAGTCGTTGGAATGGCTGACCGCGCCGTCGACCGAATAGGCGTCGGAGATCAGGAACAGGTCGCCGTCCTCGACCGTCCCGCTGTAGTTGTCGAGAAACCCGCCGATGAACGAGCCGAACTGGCCGACGATCATGCGGCCGGCATGGTCGGCGATCAGCGGGAACGCGTCGCCTTGCTCGCGAATGCCGGGCGACATGGCGGTGCGGACCAGGGTCGCGTCCATCTCGATGCGCGCGTTCCTGAGCGCGTTCTCGATCACCTCCAGCGTGACCGGGTCGATGGGGGCGCGCGCGAAAGGCGTGGGGTTGGTCTGGATGATCCGGGCGGGCATGGCGACCTCAAGCGCTAGGGGTGATCAGGATGTTGCCGACCGGGTCGACCCGGCCGGTGCCGCCGGACTCGATCAGCGTGGTCGAGTCCCTCTCGGTGACGCTCGCGGGGCCGGGGTGGAGCGGGACCTCGACCGCCATCGACCGCTCGCCCCCGTCCTCCTTGGCACGCGAGAAGACGTCGAAGACGCGGGCGGTGGTGATGCTCGCCTTATCCGCGCCGCGGACCGCGCGCACGAGGGCGTCGGCGGCGAGCGTCGCGGGGACGGTGAAGGCGAAGTCGCGGCGGACGGCCTGGAG
>CAXTWJ010000426.1:0-2369 GCA_964247925.1 uncultured Sphingomonas sp. | reverse complement strand
AGCTGGCGGAACGGCTCAGCTCGGAAGGAGCGTCACCAAGCGGCGGTACTCGGCTTCCGCCGGACCATAGGTGGCGCCTGCCAGCGCCATGAGGCCGGCGCGGTCCCGGATCGATAGCTTGCCACGCCCGCTTCTGATGCCGCCGGCGCCCTCCAAGCGGTGCAGTGCGTCGGTGATGCTTGCGCGGCGCGCACCCAACATGGCGCCCAGCTCGTCGTGCGTGATGACGACCTCGTCGCCATCGATGCGGTCGTGGTACATGAGGAGCCACCGCGCCGTTCGCTCCTCGACCGTTTGAACGAGGTTGGACGTCAGCGTGCCGGTCATCTGCGCGACGAAGGCGGAGACGTAGCGGGCGAGGAATGATCGCAGGGTTTCGCTCGCGCCCAGCGCGACCCGCAGCTCGGCGGCCTGTATCGCAAGCGCGGTCGCGTTTGGTCCGCGGGCGACCACGTCGTGGGGCCATCGGTCAAGATCGATGAGCAGCGGCCAGCCCGCGAAGCCCTCCCGTCCGAGCAGGCCGATGGCGACGCGGCGCCCACCCTCGAGCACATTCAGGAAACCGGCAATCCCGCCTTCGAGGAAGCAGACGCGCTCGATCGGCGCTCCGTGCCGACCAAGCACATCCCCGTTACAGATCGGCACCGTTCGCAGGTGTGGCCGCAGCAGGGCGTAGTCGGCGGGCGTCATAAACTGCAGCAGCAGGTTACCTATGTCCGCCTGCGCAAGGCACTTCCCATCGCCAAGCTGTTCCGCCACCGCCACACCTGATCCTCCCCGCATCCCGTCGAACCCGTTGCGCACGCTACCGCACCGAAACCAATCGCAGAGCGGGTCCGTTTGTGAATGCCGGATAAACGGGGAAGATCATACATGGCATCCACATTCAACAGAAACGCCCGCCTGTTCGCCGCGACGGCGACGCTGGGTCTGTCCACGCTGTCGGCGGCGCAGTCGCCCAACTCGCCCAACGCCGCGCCACCGCCACCGCCGCCCGCGATGGCTACGCAGCCGCCCAGGGCCGCCGCCGACATGCAGGCGGTGCTGGATGCGCTCGCGGCGCTCGGCCCCAAGCCGATCGAGACGCTGACGCCGGTCAAGGCGCGCATCCAGCCGGCCTTCCCCGACGCGCTCAAGGCGGTGATGCGCCGGCAGGGTCAGTCCACCGCGCCCGATCCCGCCGTGGTGACGCAGGACCTGCCCTACGGCGCCGACCCCATGCAATATGCCCGGGTCTATCGGCCGGCGGCGGGCGGCACCGGCCTGCCCGTGATCGTCTATTATCATGGCGGCGGCTGGGTGATCGCCGACGTCAACGCCTATGACGCGGCACCGCGGCTGATGAGCAAGCAGCTCAACGCGGTCGTCGTGTCGGTTGAGTACCGCCACGCGCCGGAGGCCAAGTTCCCGGCCCAGCACGAGGACGCGGTCGCCGCCTATCGCTGGACGCTGCAGAACGCCGGGACCTGGGGCGGCGACGCGGCCAAGGTGGCGCTTGCGGGCGAGAGCGCCGGCGGCAACCTCGCCGTCGCCACCGCGATCTACGCGCGGGACAACGGACTTCAGGCGCCGGTCCACGTCCTGGCGGTCTACCCGATCGCCAACAGCTCGATGGATCTGCCGTCGCGCCGGGACTCGGCCAATGCCAAGCCGCTCAATGCGGCGATGCTGAAATGGTTCGGCTCCTATTACACGACCAGCATGGCGGACATGCAGGACCCGCGGTTGAACCTGGTCGGCGCCAATCTGCGCGGGCTGCCGCCGACCACCATCGTGAACTCCCAGATCGATCCGCTCCGCTCCGACGGCGAAACGCTGGCGGCGGCGATGCGCGCGACCGGTGACAAGGTGGAGCAGCGCACCTTCGCGGGCGTGACGCACGAATCCTTCGGCATGGGGAAGGTGGTGCGCGGCGCCTTCGACCAGGAGAATTACGCGATCGCGCGGCTCAAGACCGCCTTCGCCCGCTGACCTCAGGAGACATCAAGATGAAGAAGCTCATCCTCGCCCTGTCGGCGCTGGTCGCCGCTCCCGCGGCGGCGCAGGTCATGACCCCGGCCGAATACGTAAAGACCGCCGGCGCGAGCGACCTGTACGAGCGCCAGTCTAGCCAAATCGTGCTCCAGTCGACGCAGGATCCCAAGGTACGGCAGTTCGCGCAGGCGATGATCGCCGACCACGCGAAGAGCACGGCGCAGGTCAAGGCGGCCGCCGCCCGCTCGCGCGTGACCGCGCCGCCGCCGGCGCTGATGCCCACGCAGGCGGAGCTGATCGCGCAGCTGCGCGCCGAGAGCGGCCCGGCGCGCGCCGCCACCTATGTCGCGCAGCAGAAGGCGTCGCACAACCAGGCGCGGGACGTGCAGAAGGCC
>CAXTWJ010000425.1:0-2371 GCA_964247925.1 uncultured Sphingomonas sp. | reverse complement strand
CCGCACGCGGCGAGGAGCGGAAGGAGCGAACAGGCGATCCATGCTGTCTTCATGGATCGGCATCGTGCCCCGCGATGCTTGCGGAAAGATGAATATTAAATCGTTGGGACGACGGAACTATTCGTGCCTGCGACGAACGGCTGTGGTTACACCTGCAGCCCGATGGCGCGCTGCGCCGCGAGGAGCGTCGGTGCGGCGAGAGCGCCCGCCTTTGCCGCCCCGTCCGCCAGCAGCCGCTCGACCGCCGCGCGATCGTCCAGCAGCGCGGTCAGCCGCGCGCGGATCGGCGCGAGCGTCGCGACGGCGAGGTCGGCCAGCGCCGGCTTGAACCGGCCGAATCCCTGGCCCGCGAACTGGGCGAGCACGTCCGTCGGCGCCTGTCCGGCCAGCGCGGCGTAGATCAGCACCAGGTTGCGCGCCTCCGCCCGCTCCGCCAGCGCCGCCATGTCGTCGGGCAGCGGCGCGGTGTCGGTCCGCGCCTTGCGAACCTTCTGCGCGATCGCGTCGTCGCCGTCGTTCAGGTTGATCCGGCTCATGTCCGAGGGGTCGGACTTGGACATCTTCGCGGTACCTTCGCGCAACGACATGACCCTTGGCGCGGCGGGTGAGATGTACGGCTCGGGCAGGGTGAACAATTCCACGCCGTAGTCGGTGTTGAACTTGGTCGCGATGTCGCGCGCCAGCTCCAGATGCTGTTTCTGGTCCTCGCCCACGGGGACGTGCGTCGCCTGGTAGAGCAGCACGTCGGCGGCCTGGAGCACGGGATAGGTGAACAGCGCGACGCTCTGGGTGTCGCCCTTCTTCCCCGCCTTGTCCTTCCACTGGGTCATGCGGTTGAGCCAGCCCATCCGCGCGGTGCCGCCCAGCACCCAGCTGAGCTCCGAATGCGCGGGCACGCGCGCCTGGTTGAACAGGATCGCGCGCGCGGGGTCGATGCCGCACGCGATCAGCGTCGCCGCCATCTCCACCGTGCCGGCCGCGAGCTGCGCCGGCACGACCGGCTGGCTGAGCGCGTGCAGGTCCGCGAGGAAGAAGAGGCACTCGTCGCCTGGCGCGCGGGCGTCCTGCATCGCGACCCATTGCCGGATCGCGCCCAGATAGTTGCCGAGGTGCAGGTTGCCCGTGGGCTGGATGCCGGAAACGACACGCATGCAGGTCAGGCCTTTGTCGGGCGGAGCAGCCGGCGAATGTCACGCGGCCGGAACGCGCCCGTCGCGAAGGTCGCGGCGGCATAGATCAGCGCGCCCGTGACGACCAGCATCGCGAGCGCGCCCCAGCGCACCAGCCCGGGCGCCGCGACCCAAGGCTCCAGCCGGTCGGAGAACCACCACAGCAGCCCGCCCATGATCGCCGACGCGAGCAGCAGCCGGGGCGCGCGCGCGCGGAGCCGGGCGTCGGGGATGAAATGCCCGCGCCGCGCCAGCTCGCGATACAGCAGCGCGACATTGACGGTGGAGGCCAGCGCGGTGGCGAGGGGCGGGCCCATATGCTGCAATGGCTCGATCAGCGCGAGGTTGAGGACGAGATTGACCACCATGGAGATCGTCGCGAACCGCACGGGCGTGCGCGTGTCGCCGCGCGCGTAGAAGCCGGGGGTGAGCACCTTGACCAAGATGTAGCTCGGCAGGCCGACGGAGAAGGCCGCCAGCGCCTGCGCCGTGCGCCAGGCGTCGCCGGGATCGAACTTGCCGTGCTGGAACAGCGCGGAGACGATCGGCACGCCACACGCGATCAGCGCCGCGGTGGCGGGGAGCGTGAGCAGCAGCGCCAGCTCCATGCCCCGATTCTGCGTCTCCATCGCCTCGCCGTCCGCGCCACGCCCGAGCTGCGCGGAGATGGTGGGGAGCAGCACGGTGCCCAGCCCGATGCCGATCAGCCCCAGCGGCAGCTGGTTCAGCCGGTCGGCAAAATAGATGTAGCTGACCGACCCCGACGGCAGCAGACTGCGCGCGAGCGCGGTGGAGATCACGAGGTTGATCTGCACCGCGCCCGTGCCCGCGGCGGCGGGCCAGACCAGCGTCAGCAACCGCTTCACCTCCGGGCTCAGCCGCGGGCGCTTGAGGCGAAGCATTACGCCGTTCTGCCGGCAGTTGTGCCACAGCCAGCCGAGCTGCAGCGCGCCAGAGACGGTGACCGTGATCGCCTGGTTGCGCGCGGTCAGCAGCGGGTTCGCGTTGTGGAAGAGGACAAGCGCCGCGATCAGCGTCAGGTTGAGCAGAATGGGCGCGGCCGCGTTGACCCAGAAGCGGTGCAGCGAGTTGAGGATACCGCCCAGCAGCGACACCAGGCTGATGAGCAGCAGATAGGGAAAGGTAAGGCGGCTCAGCATCACCACGAACGCGAACTGCTGGTCGCTGACCCCGCCCGATCC
>CAXTWJ010000424.1:0-2371 GCA_964247925.1 uncultured Sphingomonas sp. | reverse complement strand
ATAGCGCCCCTCCATCAGCCTGAGCGGCAGGGCGGTGCGCGGGTGCTCGCCCAGCTCCTTGAGCGGCGCGCGCGCGGCGCCGCGCTGCGGCCGGCCACCGCCCGCCGCGGCCTCCGCCAGCTTGACCACGGCGGCGTTCATCCCCGTCTCGAACACCTCGGCGGTCGATTGCAGCCGCGCATATTTGCCCGCGTGCTTCAGATAGGGGCCGTACCGCCCGATCGCCGCCTCGATCGGCTCGCCCGTTTCCGGGTGCGTGCCAATGACGCGCGGCAAGCTGAGCAGCTTGAGCGCCAGCTCCAGCGTCAGCTCGCCCGCGTCGGCGGGGATCGACGCGCGCTTGGCGTCGCTGCCCTCGCCCAGCTGGATGTAGGGACCGAACCGCCCCGCCTTGCGCTCGACCGGCAATCCGGTCGCGGGATCATGGCCCAGCTGCTCGGGCGTCGCCTCCACCGCCGCGTCACCCGCCTGGCCGAAGCGGCGGGTGTATTTGCAGTCGGGATAGTTGGAGCACGCGACGAACGCCCCGAACTTGCCGCCGCGCAGCGCCAGCTTGCCGATGTTGCAATTCGGGCAGAGCCTGGGATCGGCGCCGTCCGCGCGCTCGGGGAACAAATAGTCACCCAGGAACACGTCCAGCTCGGCGGTGATCGCCGACGGCTGCTGCTCCATCACCTCCGTCGTCTTCGGCTTGAAGTCGCGCCAGAAGCTTTCCAGCACGGCCTGCCACGCCGCGCGGCCGCCGGACACATCGTCCAGCTCCTCCTCCAGCTCGGCGGTGTAGTCATAGCCGACATAGCGGGGGAAGAACCGCTCCAGGAACGCCGTCACCAGCCGCCCGCTCTCCTCCGCCCAGAAGCGGTTCTTCTCGACGCGGACATATTCGCGGTCCTTCAGCGTCTTGATGATCGAGGCATAGGTGGACGGGCGCCCGATGCCGAGCTCCTCCATCCGCTTGACCAGCGAGGCTTCGGAGAAGCGCGGCGGCGGCTGGGTGAAATGCTGTTCGGCGGTCACGTCCTTCCTGGCGGGCGCGTCGCCCTCGCGCAGGCGGGGGAGGCGGCGGGCGTCCTCATCCTGACCGTCGTCGCTGCCCTCTTCATAGAGCGCCAGATAGCCGGGGAAGAGCACCACTTGCCCGGTAGCGCGCAGCACGTGGCGGCCGGTGCCGTCGGCCAGCTCCACCGTGGTGCGCTCCATGCGCGCCGACGCCATCTGGCTGGCGAGCGCGCGCTTCCACACCAGGTCGTAAAGCCGCGCGTGATCGCCCGACCCCACCCGGTCGCGCCCGAAATCGGTCGGCCGGATCGCCTCGTGCGCCTCCTGCGCGTTCTTGGCCTTGGTCTGGTACTGGCGCGGCTTGTCGGGGACATAGTGGCCGTCATAGCGATCCGCGATCGCGAGCCGCGCCGCCGAGATCGCGGAGTGATCCATCTGCACGCCGTCCGTGCGCATATAGGTGATCGCGCCGTCCTCGTAGAGCTGCTGCGCGATCCGCATCGTGTGGTCGGCGGAGAAGCCCAGCTTGCGCGCGGCCTCCTGCTGCAGGGTCGAGGTGGTGAAAGGCGGCGGCGGATTGCGCGTCGCGGGCTTGGTCTCGACCGACTGGACGGTGAAGCGACCTTCCTCGACCGCGGCCTTGGCCCTGAGCGCGTCGCCCTCGTTGCCGATCGACAGACGGTCGAGCTTCCTGCCGTCCCACTGCACCAGCCGCGCGGTGAAGAGCGTGCCGTCCTGCTCGAGGCTGGCCGTGACCGACCAGTATTCCTGCGCCCGGAACGCCTCGATCTCGCGTTCGCGCTCCACTATCAGGCGCAGCGCGACCGATTGGACCCGCCCCGCCGACTTGGCGCCGGGCAGCTTGCGCCACAGCACCGGCGACAGGGTGAAGCCGACCAGATAATCGAGCGCGCGCCGCGCCCGGTAGGCGTCGATCAGGTCGGTATCGAGCTGGCGCGGCGCCTTCATCGCGTCGGTCACCGCCTGTTTGGTGATCGCGTTGAACGTGACGCGCTCGACCTCCTTGGGTAGCGCCTTCCTGCCCCGCAGCACCTCCTGCACGTGCCAGGAGATCGCCTCGCCCTCGCGATCGGGGTCGGTCGCCAGGATCAGCCGGTCGGCGGTCTTGGACAGGTCGGAGATGGCGCGCAGCTGCTTGGCCTTGTCGGCATAGTTCTCCCAGCTCATCGCGAAGCCGTTGTCCGGATCCACGGAGCCGTCCTTGGGCGGCAGGTCGCGGACATGGCCGTAGGAGGCCAGCACGCGGTAATCGGCGCCGAGATACTTCTCGATGGTCTTGGCCTTGGCGGGCGATTCGACAATGACGAGCTGCATGGGGGTGGGGGCGTGTCCTTACGTGTACGCGCGAGGG
>CAXTWJ010000423.1:1841-2374 GCA_964247925.1 uncultured Sphingomonas sp. | reverse complement strand
ACCGCGACCGCGCTGGCGCCGACCGCATATTCGAGGATCAGCGCCCAGCCGACCATCCAGGCCAGCAGCTCGCCGGTGACCGCATAAGTGTAGGTGTAGGCCGAGCCGGACACCGGCACCATCGACGCCAGCTCCGAATAGCACAGCGCCGCCACCGCGCAGACGAAGCCCGCGACGATGAAGGAGAACAGCATCCCCGGCCCCGCCTTCTGCGCGGCCTCGCTGGTCAGCACGAAGATGCCGGTGCCGATCACCGCGCCGATGCCCAGCATGGTCAGCTGGAACGCGCCGAGCGATCGGGTCAACCCCTTCTTCTCGGCGGTCGCCAGGATGGCGTCCAGCGGCTTTACGCGATCGAACAGCATTGCTTCTCCCCGCGGGCGTCCGGCACCCCGTCGTTCATGGGGCGAAGCGTAGCGGCTAAGCCGTTCCGCGCAAGAAGGAAGTGGACCCCCGCGCAGGGCCGGGGTGGCGGCGGGCGGGCCAGCATCGGCCCCCGCCGGTGGCCGGCGCACAGGGGGGCGTGGAGGTGG
>CAXTWJ010000423.1:0-1831 GCA_964247925.1 uncultured Sphingomonas sp. | reverse complement strand
CCCTTATCGCGCGAGCAAGTGCGTCAGCGCGCCAGCATCGGACCCCGCGGTTCGCCGCCGAACAGGTGGACGTGGAGGGGCGGCACCTCCTGCCCGGCATGGCCGCCCGTGTTGGCGAGCAGGCGATAGCCGGGCGCGACCAGCCCCTGCTCGCGCGCGACGTGCCCGATCGCGCGGACGAAGCCGACGATCTCCTCGGCGGACGCCCGGGCGGCGAAATCGTCCCACGACACATAGGCCCCGCGCGGGATGACCAGGATGTGCATGGCGGCGGCGGGCGCGATGTCGTGGAACGCGACCGCCCACTCGTCCTCATAGACGCGCCGCGACGGGATCTCGTCGCGCAGGATGCGGGCGAAGATGTTGGCGGGGTCGTAGGGCAGGGTGGCATCGATGGGCATACCGGCGTTTCCAAAGTTCACGAAGTGCGCGCCACGCCACGCCTTGTTCCGGGACCGCGCATTTCGAAACGGGCGTTCGATCGGCGGGACGGGCGAGCGGTGGAGGTCATGGCTGTCAGGATGGCAGAATGCGGGCGTGTAGGACAGGGTGGCCACGGAGGCGGGATGGTCGATGCTGGTGGACCGTGACCTCAGGTGGTTGGCTCAAACCCTCTCCCGCAAGCGGGAATGGTTTCAGGGTGTCAGCAGATCAACGCGCCGCCTTCTCCACCAACCCGCCCACGCCCTCGCGCCGCGCCAGTTCGGCGCGGACGTCGTCGATGGTGAGACCGGCGTCCGTGAGGAGGACGAGGAGGTGATAGAGGAGGTCGGCGGCTTCGGGGACGATGGCCGCCGGATCGTCGCCGAGCGCGGCGATCACCGTCTCCACCGCTTCCTCGCCGAGCTTCTGCGCGATGCGGGCGCGGCCGTCAGACAGGAGCTGGGTGGTGTAGCTGTTGTCCGTCGGCGTGTCGCGGCGGGACTGGATGGTGGCCTGGAGGCGGTCGAGGGGGTCGTCCATGCCGCCGCGCTGCCCCGACGCGGCGTGGGGGTCAATGCTTGGTGAAGCGGCGGCGGAGCGCGCGGCGGACGAGCCAGACCGCGAGCGCGGCGGCGACGAAGAGGGCGAGGTCGGACAGCTCCGGGTGGAGGCGCGGGCGGGGCGTGCCCGTATGGCCGGAGGCGACGGTGAGGAGGAGCATGAGCGGAGGATAGCAAGTCGCGGTTGCCAAGACGTTGTGCTCCTGCGGAAGCAGGAGCCCAGTTCTCGCACGGCTGCTTCGGCATCCTGGACTCCTGCTTTCGCAGGATCACTGGGGCGTTACAGCGGCACCCGGACCGGCACGCCCGCCGCCGCGAGCGGGCGGTGGGCGTCGGCGACGCTGGCCTCGCCGAAGTGGAAAATGCTGGCGGCCAGGACCGCGCTCGCGTGGCCCTCGGTGATGCCGCGCACCTGGTCGTCGAGCGTGCCGACGCCGCCGCTCGCGACGACCGGCACGCTTACCCGGTCGGCGATCGCGCGGGTGAGGGCGATGTCGTAGCCGTCGCGGGTGCCGTCGCGGTCCATGCTCGTCACCAGCAGCTCGCCCGCGCCGAGCTCGGCCAGACGGACCGCGTGCTCGACCGCGTCGAGGCCGGTGGCGCGGCGGCCGCCATGGGTGAACACTTCCCAGCGCGCCCCGTCTTTGGCGCCCACGCGGCGCGCATCGACCGACGCGACGCAGCATTGCGCGCCGAACCGTTCGGCGATGTCGCTGACCACCTCGGGCCGGGCGACGGCGGCGGAGTTGACCGCGACCTTGTCCGCGCCCGCCAGCAGCAGCGCGCGGGCGTGGTCGGCGGAGCGGACGCCCCCCCCGACGGTCAGCGGCATGAAGCACACCGCCGCG
>CAXTWJ010000422.1:0-2382 GCA_964247925.1 uncultured Sphingomonas sp. | reverse complement strand
GCCGTAGCCGACGAACACGACGGGCGAATTGGTCACGGCGACGTGCGGCTGGACGCGATAGGTCGCGGCGACCATGTCGGTGCCATAGGCCATCGTCACCGGCGCGCTGCCGCCGGTGAAGGTATAGGGCTGGACGTGCTCGGCCTTGATCTCGACCATCGGCACGTCCTGCGTCCACCCGCCGGCATTGCCGGGCTTGAGCCCCGCGGCCTGGAAGCGCTGGATGATGTAGCCGACCGTCTTCGCCTCCGCGGGCGTGGTCGGCGCGCGCCCCCCATCGGCGGCCGACGACAGCTCGCGGTCGACGCTCTTCAGCGTCTCCACCGAGATCGTGGGCGCGGTCTGCGCGCAAGCCGGCGCGGTGGCGGCGAGGAGGAGCAGGATCAGGCGTCGCATCGGTCACTCCCACATCGGTGTCGCGCGGTGTGACGCAGCGCCCGCGCCGGCGCAAGCGACGGCCCATTTCGCTTCCGAAACCGCGCCCGCGTGCCTATATGCTGGACATGGCAGAAGACCCCAATACCAGCGAATATGGCGCGTCCTCGATCAAGGTCCTCAAGGGGCTGGACGCGGTGCGCAAGCGGCCCGGCATGTATATCGGCGACACCGACGACGGCTCGGGGCTGCACCACATGGTGTTCGAGGTCTCCGACAACGCGATCGACGAGGCGCTGGCGGGGCATTGCGACCGGATCGACATTCAGCTCAACCCCGACGGATCGGTCTCGGTCACCGACAACGGTCGCGGCATCCCGACCGGCATCCACCCGGAGGAGGGCGTGTCCGCGGCCGAGGTCATCATGACCCAGCTGCACGCGGGTGGGAAGTTCGAGAACACGTCGGACGACAACGCCTACAAGGTGTCGGGCGGATTGCACGGCGTCGGCGTGTCGGTGGTCAACGCGCTGTCCGAATGGCTGGACCTGACCATCTGGCGCGATGGCGAGGAGCATTACATGCGCTTCGCCCATGGCGACGCGGTCGCGCCGCTGAAGGTCGTCGGCGCGGCGGAAGGTAAGAAGGGCACGCGCGTCACCTTCTTCCCCAGCCCGAGCACCTTCAAGATCACCGAGTTCGATTTCGACAAGCTGGAGCATCGCTATCGCGAGCTCGCGTTCCTCAACTCGGGCGTGCGCCTGTTCATCACCGACGCGCGCCATGACGAGCCGCGTACGGTGGAGCTGTATTACGAGGGCGGGATCGCCGCGTTCGTGAAATATCTGGATCGTTCCAAGGCGCCGCTGTTCCCCGAGCCGATCGCGATCACCGGCCAGCGCGACGACATCGGCATCGATGTCGCGCTGGAGTGGAACGACAGCTATTACGAGAACGTCCTCGCCTTCACCAACAACATCCCGCAGCGCGACGGCGGCACGCACATCGCCGCGTTCCGCTCGGCCTTGACGCGCACGCTCAACGCCTATGCCGACAAGTCGGGGCTGATGAAGAAGGAGAAGATCCAGCTCACCGGCGACGACATGCGCGAAGGCCTGACCGCGATCGTCTCGGTCAAGCTGCCCGACCCCAAGTTCAGCTCGCAGACCAAGGACAAGCTGGTCAGCTCCGAGGTGCGACAGCCGCTGGAAGCGCTGCTCGCCGACAAGATGGCCGAGTGGCTGGAGGAGAACCCGCAGAACGCGCGCCAGATCATCGCCAAGATCATCGACGCCGCCGCCGCGCGCGAGGCGGCGAGGAAGGCGCGCGAGGCGAGCCGCAAGTCGGTGATGGGCGTCGCCTCGCTCCCCGGCAAGCTCGCCGACTGCCAGGAGCGCGACCCCGCCAAGTCCGAGCTGTTCCTGGTCGAGGGCGACAGCGCCGGCGGCTCGGCCAAGCAGGGCCGCGACCGCCATTTCCAGGCGATCCTGCCGCTCCGGGGCAAGATCCTCAACACCGAGCGCGCGCGGTTCGACCGGATGATCGGTTCCAAGGAGATCGGCACGCTGATCCAGGCGATGGGCACCGGCATCGGTCGCGACGACTTCAACGCCGACAAGCTGCGCTACCACAAGATCGTGATCATGACCGACGCCGACGTCGACGGCGCACACATCCGCACGCTGCTGCTCACCTTCTTCTATCGCCAGATGCCCGAGCTGATCGAGCGCGGCCATCTCTTCATCGCGCAGCCGCCGCTCTACAAGGCGACCAAGGGCCGGTCGGAGGTGTATCTGAAGGACGAGGGCGCGCTCGACGAATATCTGGTCGATGCCGGCGTCAACCTTGTCGTGTTCGAGACCGCGGGCGGCCCGCGCTCGGGCGCCGACCTGCGCGATCTGGTGGAGCATGCCCGCCGGATGCGCTCGGTGATGCGCTACGTGCCGCGGCGCTACGACGCGGGCATCGTCGAGGCGCTGGCGCTCGGCGGCGCGCTCGCGCCCGAGC
>CAXTWJ010000421.1:490-2385 GCA_964247925.1 uncultured Sphingomonas sp. | reverse complement strand
CTGCTGTGCCTGGTGGTCGATGGCCGGGCGGGCACCGGCCCCAAGGTGACGGCGGTGGCGGAGGCGATCGCGGAACGGCCGGAGCCGAAATGGCTGATCCTCAACAAGGTCGACATCGCGGCCAAGGAAAAGCTGCTCGTCCATGTCGAGCGGCTGCACGCGCTGTGCCCGTTCGCGGAGACCTGGTTCGTCAGCGCGGAGACGGGCGACGGCGTGCCCGAGCTGAAGCGCGCGATGGCCGCCGCGATGCCGGAAGGGCCGTGGCATTATCCCGAGGATCAGGTATCGGACGCGAGCGAGCGGGCGCTGGCGGCCGAGATCACGCGCGAGCAGCTGTTCCGGCGGCTGCACGCCGAGCTGCCCTATGCGAGCGTGGTCGAGACCGAACGCTATGAGGAGCGCGGCGACGGCTCCGTCGAGATCCACCAGCAGATCCTGGTCGAGCGCCCGACGCAGCGCGCGATCGTGCTGGGCCGTGGCGGCGCGCAGATCAAGGCGATCGGCGCGGCGGCGCGGGGCGAGCTGACCGAGCTGCTGGGGCGGCCGGTGCATCTGTACCTCCATGTCAAGGCGAAGCCCGGCTGGGACGAGGATCGGGAAGTGTATCGGGGCATCGGCCTGGACTGGGTGGAGTGAGGCGCGCGAACCCGGCCGGCGTCCGCGCGCCGGCAAAGCGGCCGTTCGGCTGTTTGCACGGCAGGTGGTCAGGACAGGCTTCACCACGACGGGGCTGATCCGGACGCCTCCGACCCGACGCATTTCATGGAACGTTGCCACAGTCTTTGCTGACGGTAAATGTGATCATAAAGCCACATACCGAAAATTAGAACCGTCGCGGTCCCACGGTAACGTCCCATAAAGCAACGACTTATAATGTCGCCCATGGCCGTGGAGGCCGGGAGAGGACATCGATGGATATTTTGCGTGGAAGCGCGATCGCGGTCGCGCTGCTGATGCCGGCGGTCGCGTCGGCATCGACGGTGGGCACGACCATGCCCGTCACCGCGGTGACGGTGAATACGTGCGCCGTGGTGGCGACGCCGTTGGTGTTCGGGACGCTGAACCAGATCAGCGGCACGGCGAACGACTCGCAGAGCACGGTCACCGTCACCTGCACGCCGGGCACCAGCTATGACGTCGGGCTGGACAATGGCGCGCACGCGGCGGGCGGCACGCGTTACATGACTCCGGCGGTGGGCAGCGGCACCATCCCCTACGCGCTGTATACCAGCGCCGCGCGGACCACGGCCTGGGGCAACACGGTCGGCACCGACACGGTCAACCATACTGCCGGCGCCCTGCCCACGACCATGACCGTCTATGGTCGCGTCCCCGCCAGCGCGCCGCCCGTCGCCGCCGGCGCCTATGCCGACCTGGTCACCGTCACGGTGTCGTTCTGATGAGAAGGTGGCCGGCGCTGCTGGTCGCCGTGCTCGCGACGCCGGCGATGGCCGGCCCGCTGGTGATCGCGCCGACCACCGTCAGCATCCCCGCCGAGCGTCGCGGCGCCGCGATCACGGTCGAGAACCCGGGCGACGAGTCGGTCGATCTGCAGTTCCGCGCCTATGACTGGCGGCAGACCGACGGCGAGGACCGGCTGTCCCCCACCGACGACCTGGTCGTCAGCCCGGCGATCGCGACGGTGCCGCCGCACGGGCGTCAGCTGTTCCGCGTGCTGGTCACCGCCGCCGCGCCGGCCCCGGGCGCGCCCGCGCGGGCGGGGCGGCTGGGGCGGGGGCGGCACGGTGAGCGGCCGCCAGGCCGCCGCGCTGACCGCCAACGCTCCCGCATACGCCCGCACGATCGAGACGAAGGTGACGGGCGTGCAGGGCTATGCGGTCGCGCGGATCGCGTCGATCACCGCACCGGCGGGGATCGAACGGCTTGCCCCGCGC
>CAXTWJ010000421.1:0-480 GCA_964247925.1 uncultured Sphingomonas sp. | reverse complement strand
CGCCGACGCGCCGGCCCCGGGCGCGCCCGAGCGGGCGTGGCGGCTGCGCCTCAATCAGCTGCCGCGCGGCCGGCAGGACGCGGTGGCCGTCAATCTGGAGTTCCTGCTCCCGGTGTTTCAGGGCGACGCCGATGCCCGGCCGAAGCTGGAGTGGCGATCGCTGGCCGACGGGCGGGTGCTGCTGTCCAACACGGGGGCGCGGCGCGCGCGCCTGTTCCAGGTGACCGCGCCGGGCCAGCCGACCCCGCTGGCGGCGCACGGCTCGACCTATCTGCTGAGCGGGGCGAGCCGGGTGTTCACGCCGGCCGCGCCGCTGCCGCCGGCCACGCATCTGATGGCGGCGAGCGACATGGGAGCGATTGGTGCGGCGCCGGTGGCGCTGGCGCTGGCGCGGCGCTGAACGGCTCCTCCTCGCGGCGTGGCTGCTGGCGCTCGCGCCGGCCGGAGTCGCGCGCGCCGGGGAGGCGGTCGCCAGTGCCC
>CAXTWJ010000420.1:0-2392 GCA_964247925.1 uncultured Sphingomonas sp. | reverse complement strand
AGGAGCCGCGACACGTCGGCCTGGAACGCCTTGGTCGCGCCCGTGCCGCCGGTGATGCTGCCGGTCCCCTCCCCCGTCGTCGTCGCGCCCAAGCCGTTCGAGGGCGCCCAGGCCTCGCAGGGCGCCGCCGAGGTCGCCGGGCCGGGAACCGGCGCCGGGGGTGTGGGCGACGGCACGGGCAGCGGCGGTTCGGGCGATGGCGACGGCGCGGGCGACGTGCCGCCCAAGCAGATCGGGGGGCGGATCAGGGACTCCGACTATCCGCTCGACGCCAGCGTCGCCGGGGTCAGCGGGCTGGTGGGCGTGCGCTTCGTGGTGGCAGTGGATGGCCGCGTGCCGGCGTGCCAGGTCACGCGCTCGAGCGGCAGCCGGCTGCTGGACGACACTACGTGCCGCCTCATCCGCGAACGGTTCCGCTTCAGGCCGGCGCACGACGCGGACGGCGACGCGTTCGAGTCGGTGGTGACGTCGAACCAGTACTGGATCATCCACCAGGAGGTGGAGGAGGAGGATCCGCGCTAGTCGCGATAGCCGGGATCGATGCGGTCGAGCTTGCGGAGCAGCGCGGGCCAGGCGAGGCGCTGGGCCAGCATCCCCATCCCCTTCGGATTGGACTGGTGCGCGACCTTGGCATCGACGCCCTGATGCGGATTGTTGAGCCCGTCACGGCCGGCGGCCAGCATATGGACCTGCGCCTCGCACGCGCGCTCCAGGAAATAGAGCCGCAGGAAGCAGGTCGCGACGCTGTCGCCCACCGTCAGCGTGCCGTGGTTGCGCAGGATCATGGCGTGCCGGGTGCCGAGGTCGGCGACGAGGCGCTCGCGCTCGTCGAGGTCGGTCGCGATGCCCTCATAGTCGTGGTACGCGACATCCGCGCCGGCGATCATCGCGGTCTGGGTGTGCGGAAGCAGGCCCGACGCCATCGCCGACACGGCCTGACCGTAGCGCGTGTGCAGGTGCATCACGGCGGCCGCGTCCTCGCGCGCCATGTGGATGGCGGAGTGGATGGTGAAGCCGGCCGGGTTGACCGGGTGCTCCGACGCGCCGACCGGGTTGCCCTCCACGTCGATCTTGACCAGCGACGAGGCGGTGATCTCCTCGAACATCATGTCGTAGGGGTTGATGAGGAAGTGGTGCTCGGGGCCCCCCTCGACATTGGGCACGCGCGCGGAGAGGTGGGTGAAGATCAGGTCGTCCCAGCCGTACAGCGCGACCAGCCGATAGGCGGCGGCGAGATCGACGCGCGCTTCCCACTCGCCGGGGGCATAGCGGGGCGTGGTGTCGAGGGTGGCTAGCGTGGCCATGCGGTCTCTCCTGTATGCTTTGAGCAAGCATACCGGATCGGGAGAATGCGGGAAAGCGTCGCGGCAAAGCCGCGCCGTGACGTCGAACGGGTTCGCTAAAGCGACCCGCCGGCCGCGCTTGCGCGTCTCGTTGGGCGCACCGCTGCCAACGTGCGCGGGGCGCGCAGGGGAGCTTCTGTTGCCCGGTGCTCCCCGAACCGCTGGAGTCCCCTTCTGTTGCCCGGTGGGGTCCGACCGCGCTATCTTGGAGTAACATCAGGCCGCGAGGCCCTCAGTTACGCCGCAATCGCGAGTGCTTCGTTATCGTTGGCACTTGTGTTTCAGGCCGTCACGGTGGTCCCATCCCGAGCGAAAGTCAGCGCTTTTCAACACACGTCGATCCTGGTTCGGCCCCATCGGAAACCGTTCTGAAAGAGCGGTTTGTGGTGGAGCCGCCGGGTACTGCCCCCGGGTCCGCTGCGCCTATTGCACGCCGTCGTTTATCGCCATAGCCGGGCGAACCCGGCTCGCTTGATATAGGCCGGGGGCGATAGGCGTGCAAGCATGGCCGGGCGAGGCCTTCCGCTCGGCATAAATGGCGCGCATAGGCCTGACCATGCTTACCCAGCGTTCCCGGTATGCGTTGCGTGCCATGCTGCATCTTGCCGAGGCCCCGCGTGGCGGGCCGCCGATCCCGATGGGGCGGATCGCCGAGGCCGCGAACGTGCCGCGCAAGTTCCTGGAGCTGATCCTGGCCGACCTGCGCGAGGCCGGGCTGCTCCATTCGCATCGCGGCAAGATGGGGGGCTATCGGCTCTCGCGGCCGACGCACCTGATCTCGCTGGGCGACATCATCCGGGTCATCGAGGGACCGCTGGCGCTGGTGCCGTGCGTCAGCCGGACCGCCTACCGGGCCTGCGCCGACTGCAAGTCGGAGGCGGACTGCGCGATCCGCCACGCGATGATGCGCGTGCGCGACGAGACCGCGCGCATCCTGGACGGGACGAGCCTGGCGGATGCGACGGCCGACGAGCTGGCGGCTGCCTGAGCACTTGTTGTTCCGTCCCCCCGGGGGCGCCCCGGGGGGGCGCCCCGTGCTGGCCCGGCCC
>CAXTWJ010000419.1:0-2397 GCA_964247925.1 uncultured Sphingomonas sp. | reverse complement strand
CGCATCTTCCGCCTGCCCGGCGACGGCAAGCCGATCTCGATCATCGACGTGTCGGGCGTGCCGTCCGACATCACCGCGGTGGTGGTGGCGGTGCTCGCGCGCATGACGTTCGATTTCGCGATCTGGAGCCGCAACGAGCCGCAGCGCCCGATCCTGCTCGTCTGCGAGGAGGCGCACCGCTACATCCCGCGCGACGACGACGGCTCGACGGTGGGGCGCATCCTGGGACGGATCGCGAAGGAAGGGCGCAAATATGGCGTGTCGCTGGGGCTGATCACGCAGCGGCCGAGCGATCTGGCGGAAGGCGTGCTGTCGCAGTGCGGCACGATCATCGCGATGCGGCTGAACAACGACCGCGACCAGGCCTTCGTCCGCGCGGCGATGCCGGAGGGCGCGCGCGGGTTCCTCGATTCGATCCCCGCCTTGCGCAACCGCGAGTGCATCATCTGCGGCGAGGGCGTCACGATCCCGATCCGGGTGTGCTTCGACGGGCTGGAGGAAGTGCGGCGGCCGGCCTCGGGCGACCCGCTGTTCTCCGTGCTGTGGCGCGAGACCGGCGGGGAAGAGGGGATCATCCAGCGGACGATCCAGAAGTGGCGGGCGCAGGGTAAATAAGCGTCGCAGGCCCGGCCACGCCCGGGCCGGTGCGCAAGGCGCAGCGACCGAACCGGCCGGCGGGCGGCACGGCCGACCCGTCCGACGACGGCTTTGCCGGCGTCGAAGCCCGCCCGAAGTTGCCAAAGTTGGCGCGAACGCGGTGCATCCGCGCGCCATTCGCGGCCCAAAGGTAACGAAAGGTAACGCCAAAACGCATTGTTGCGGTGCGCATCCTTCGACGGCGCGCAGACGGCCTGCTGCTCGGGCGAAGGGTGGAGCGGACAGGTTCAAAGAGCGAAAATCGTTGGCCGGCCTGACCTTGGCAGATCGGCTGCATGTAGGACAGCGCGGATCGCGCGGTGCGCCTGATGTTGGGAGCTCTGCTCTGGCATCCCACTCTACACTGATCGGTCAAGGCAGCGGGACCCCGGCTCAAGGCCGGGGTGACGGTGGGCTTACGACCCGACCTTCACGGCCAGCAGCTCCGCCACCTTCGCCTTGAACCGCCGGAACTCCTCCCCCGTCAGCCGGGCGACGGACGTGAACGAGATCGACTGCGGGTTGATCGACTGGCCGTTGCGCCAGACTTCCCAGTGCAGGTGCGGGCCGGTCGATAGGCCGGTCGAGCCGACCCAGCCGATCACCTCGCCCTGCCGCACGCGCTCGCCGCGGCCGACGGCGAAGCGGAGCATGTGGCCGTAGCCGGTCTCGATCCCGCCGCCATGCTGGAGCTTGACGAAATTGCCATAGCCGCCCGCGCGTCCCGCCGCCTCCACCACGCCGTCGAGCACGGCGTAGATCGGCGAGCCGGATGGCGCGGCGATGTCCATGCCCTTGTGCAGCTTCACGAAGTGCAGCAGCGGGTGCATCCGCCAGCCGAAGCCCGAGGTGACGCGGCCCTGCACGGGCATCCCCATGAAGCCGCGACGCTCGTTCTCGCCGTTCGCGTCCCACCACTCATCACCGCCGTCTCCGGCCCAGCGGACGAGCTGCAGCGGCTTGCCGCCTTGGTCCAGCGCGGCGAGCTGCAGGTCGCCCAGCCGGGTCTCGCCGGTCGCGGCGCGCTCGCGGGCGACGACCATGTCGAAGCGGTCGGCGGCGCCGATGTCGCGCCCGATCTGCACCTTGGTGGCGATGGCGCGGATATAGGCCTCGACCGTCTTCGCGGGCACGCCCGCCGCGCGGGCGGAACGGTAGAGCGAGGCGCCGACCAGCCCCTGGATGCGCAGCGGCGTCCTATCGATCGCGATCGGGTGGCGGGTCAGGGTCAGCCCGCCTCCACCGCGCGTCAGCGTGACCGCGAGGTCGAAACGCGCGCGCATCTCCAGCTTCTCGAGCGGGCGCGCGACCGTCTTGTCGGGGCGACGCCCCAGCGTCAGCGACAGGCGCGTGCCCGGCGCGATGTCGGGGAGCGCCACCGTCTGGCGGACCAGGTCGGCGGCGTGGCCGGCGTCAATGTCGCCGACGCCCGCGCGGGTCAGCGCGCGCGCGCAATCGTCGCCCTCGCCCAGCGTCGCGGCGCGCTCGAGGCGCGGCCAGCGGCCGGCGGGGGCCCGCGCCAACGGCGTGCGGCGCGATGCCGGGCGCCCGCGCCGCGTCCCATTCGGCGCCCGCTAGCTATGCCGGCGGGGGCGCGGCGAGCGGGCCGAGGTCGGGACGTAGCGTCCAGGTGCCGGCGCACAGCAGCGCGCAGGTCGCCAGCCCCCGCCACCAGGTCCGCGAGCCGATATCGGTGCCAAGATCGGGCACCCAGTCGATTCGCGCGGCGCGCGCCTGCCATTCCTCCCATCGGGAGAGCGG
>CAXTWJ010000418.1:0-2400 GCA_964247925.1 uncultured Sphingomonas sp. | reverse complement strand
ACGGACCGCAGGGCAACACGGTGGCCGAGGACGGCTCGACCGAACGGGGCAACGAATGAGAGCGGGCAGCTTCGTTCCCGAGCCGCTGGCGCAGCTGCCCTGGCGCGTGCTGCTGCTGGTGCTGTTCATCGGCGGATTCGGGCTGGTCGTGCTTTATTCGGCCGCAGGCGGCTCGCTGCGGCCCTGGGCGCTGTCGCAGGGCATCCGACTGGTCGTGTTCCTTGCCGCCGCCGTGGTCGCGTCGCGCGTGCCGGAGGCATGGTGGAAGGCCGCGGCGCTGCCCGTCTATGCCGCGCTGGTGCTGGCGCTGGTCGGGGTGGAGGCGCTGGGCCACATCTCCGGCGGATCGCAGCGCTGGCTCGATCTCGGCATCATCCGGCTGCAGCCGTCCGAGCTGATGAAGCCCGGCATTGTGCTCGCCTGCGCGCGCTTCTACGACCTGCTGCCCGCGCGCGAGGTGCGCGGCTGGGGCGGCATCTGGCCGGCCGCCGCGCTGATCGGCGTGCCTGTCCTGCTGGTGATGGCGCAGCCCGATCTCGGCACCGCGATCATGATCGGGGCCGGCGGCGCCACCGTGATGTTCCTTGCGGGCCTGCCGCTGCGGCTGTTCGCGGGCGCGTTCCTCGCCGCCGCGGCGGTGGGCCGGATCGGGTTCGGCTTTCTGCGCGAGTATCAGCGCAACCGCATCCTGATCTTTCTCGATCCAGAAAGCGACCCGCTCGGCACCGGCTATCACATCAGCCAGTCGAAGATCGCGATCGGATCGGGCGGCATCTGGGGCAAGGGGTTCATGCAGGGCACGCAGATGCACCTGGATTATCTGCCGGAGGGGCATACCGACTTCATCTTCGCCACCATGTCGGAGGAATGGGGCCTGCTCGGCGGCCTGACCCTGATCCTCGCCTATTTCCTCATCATCCGCTGGGGAATCGGCGTCGCCCAGCGCGCCGGCACGCGCTTCGCCCGGCTGACCGCGGCGGGGCTGGCGACGACCGTCTTCTTCTATGTCGCGATCAACCTGGCGATGGTGATGGGGCTGGCGCCGGTGGTGGGCATTCCGCTGCCGCTCTTCTCCAACGGCGGGTCGGCGCAGATGACGGTGCTGTTGTGCCTGGGCATCCTGATGTCGATCGACCGGGCCAGCCGCCGCCGGCCGCGCTTCTGATTTCGGGTTGCATCGCGGCATGGACCTGCTAGGAGCGCGCCTCCGATCGCTGCGGCCCCGCCGCCGGCCGGTTCTGGACGCATAGCTCAGTTGGTAGAGCAGCTGACTCTTAATCAGCGGGTCCTTGGTTCGAGCCCAAGTGCGTCCACCAGCTTATCACGGGGCTTCGCGGTGACGCGGAGCCCTTTTCGGTTCACACCCTGACGGACAGAGAATGGCAGGATTCAAGGCTCCCGACTTCAACGAACGCGCCGCGGCCGCCCGCGACGCGAAGCAGCGCGCGCTGGAGAAGCTGCGCGCCAAGCCCGCGCCCGATCCGGCGGTGCTGGCGGAGCGCGCGGCCGCCCGCGACGCGAAGCAGCGCGCGCTGGAGAAGCTGCGCGCCAAGCCGGCGCCCGATCCGGGGGGGCTGGCGGAGCGCGCGGCCGCCCGCGCGGCCAAGGAGGCGGCGGAGGCCGAGCGCCGCGCGGCGCGTCAGGCTGCCATCGCGGAAGAGAAGGCCGCCAAGGTCGCCGCGCGCGAGGCCGCCGAGGCGGAGGTCCGTCGCCTCGCGGAGGAGGAGGCCGAAAAGAAGGCCGCCAAGCTGCGCGCGTTGCCGACCGCCGCGGAGATGAAGGCCGCGCGCGACGCCCGCTATGCCGCGCGCAAGGCTCGCCAGGGCCGGTGACGCGCTGACGTGAAAGCGCGCGAGCTGCTCGGCACCGCCGAGGTGCCGGGCGGCGCGCCGCTGCGCCTGTTCCGGCGCGGCGACGATTACATGATCGTGCTCGAGCGCAACGAGCTGATGAGCACGCGGATGAACGGGTCGGAGGAGGCGCTCGCCACGCTCACCTGCGAGCGGCTGGCCGATCGTCCCGCCCCCCGGCTGCTGATCGGTGGCTACGGCATGGGCTTCACGTTGCGCGCCGCGCTGGCCGCCCTTCCCGCCGATGCGCGGATCACGGTCGCGGAGCTGGTGCCCGGCATCATCGACTGGGCGCGGGGCCCGATGACTGCGGTGACGGCCGGCTGCCTCGACGACCCTCGCGTGGATCTGCGGATTGCGGACGTGGCCGAAATGATGAAGGAGGCCCGCTGGGACGCGATCCTGCTCGACGTGGACAACGGCCCGGACGGGCTGACGCGCGCGGCCAATGACGGGCTCTATACCGACGCGGGCCTGCGTGGCCCCCCCGCGGGCCACGCCCCCGGGGGGCCCCGCGCCCCCGGGGGGGGGGGGCCCCCCCCCCCCCACG
>CAXTWJ010000417.1:0-2424 GCA_964247925.1 uncultured Sphingomonas sp. | reverse complement strand
GGGCGAATGGGGGCGACCCTTCGCGATGGCCGCCGCCGCGCTGGCGGAGGCGGTGCCGGCGGCGACGGGGGAGCGACGCGGGCGCGCCTATCTGCGCTTCGCGGTCGTGGATCGGGTCGGCGTGCTGGCGGAGATCGCGGCGGCGATGCGCGACGCGGGCGTCTCGATCGAGAGCCTGATCCAGCGCGCGCCCGGGAGCGACGGCACGGCGCTGGTCGCGATCGTGACGCATGATGGGCCGGAGCGCTGCGTCGCGGCGGCGCTGGAGCGGCTGCGCGGGTCGCCCAGCCTCCACGGCGCGCCGCTGTGGATGCCGATCCTCCGTTAGGGCTCGAGATGGCCGGCCGGGGCCGGGTCGGTGAGGTCGATCGAAACGCGCCGCGTGCCGTCGCGGCGACGGGCGGCGGCTTCGCGACGGTCCTGGAGCGCGCTTTTCACGCCTTTGATGCCGGCGGCGATCACCGGCATGATTGGCGGGCCGAAGCCGACGGTGCAGCCGTCGAAACCAACCGAGCAGGGCTTCGCGCCACCCTTGTTGTCGCGATAGTCCATGCTGTCGGGCTTGACGTAACCGGGCGTCGGCTCCGCGTCCGCGGGCAGCGGCAGCCGCTGCGAGGACGTGCCGTCGCCGCACACCACCACGTCGCTGCCCGGAGCGGGCGCGCAGCTCGGCGCCAGGATCGAAAAGCGCTGGGGCGGCGCGGCACTGGAATGCGCAGGGGCCGGCACGGTCGCGGCCTGGAGCAGGAGGACCAACAGCATGGTCGCATCTCACCCGGGCACGGGCGGCAGCGCAAGCCCTATCCGCCGAGCGGGGTGGAGTAGAGGGTGCGCGGCTTCCTGGTGCAGAGCGTAGGGCCGGTGATCGCGCACTGGCTGCCCGTGGCGCGGGTGGCCGCGCCCTTCAGATCATAAGGCACGTCGACATTAGGATCGAGCCGGTAGGGCGAGCGCGTCTCGCCGCGCGGCTCCGCCGGGATGACCACGGCGGTCTTGAGCGCCACGACCGGGTCCGCGGCCATCAGGATCAGCGTGAGCAGCATCGCGAGCACTCCCGTTCGGGTCCGTCATCAACGACGGCGGGCTCAGGCGGTTGCGTCGATCGGGGGCACGCCCAGCCGGGGAATGTCGATGGCGGGGCAGCGGTCCATGACGACGCTCAGCCCGGCGGCCTCGGCGCGAGCCGCGGCCTCGTGATCGACGACGCCGAGCTGCATCCACACCGCCTTGGCGCCGATCGCGATCGCCTGGTCCACCGCCTCCCCCGCAACGGCGGGGCGGCGGAAAATGTCGACGATGTCGATCGGGTCACCGAGCTGGGCGAGCTCGCGGAAGACATACTCGCCATGGACGTGCTCGCCCGTGATCTGCGGATTGACGGGGATCACGCGATAACCGTGATCCTGCAGCGTCTTCATGACGCGGTACGACGGGCGGTCCGGCCGGTCCGACGCGCCCACCAGCGCGATCGTGCGGGCGTTGGCGAGCAGGTCACGAAGGTCGGCGTCGGCGGTGAGGGGCATGGCGGGTCTCCTGCGGCAGAGAACGCGGGGCGTGCCGCTTCTTTCCGCTCAGGGCGTCCGGAGCCAGTCCGCGACCTGCGCGGCGATGGGGGCGAACACCGCATCCTCGCCCGCCGCGGGGGGCTGGCCGGCGTCCGACGCCTCGCGGATGCCGAGCGTCAGGGGAACGCGCCCGAGGAAGGGTATGCCGAGCCTCGTCGCGGCGGCTTCGGCGCCGCCAATGCCGAACGGGTCCGACCACTCGCCGCAACGCGGGCAGCGATAGCCGGCCATGTTCTCCACCAGCCCGATCACCGGCACGCCGGCAGTCACGAACAGGTCGATCGCGCGTGTGGCGTCGATCAGCGCGAGGTCTTGGGGCGTGGAGACGATCACGGCGCCGGCCGGGCGGTGCTTCTGGATCATGGTCAGCTGCACATCGCCGGTGCCGGGCGGCAGATCGACGACGAGCGTGTCGGTCGCGCCCCAGTCGGCGTCGATCAGCTGGCCCAGCGCCCCCGCGGTCATCGGCCCGCGCCACGCCACCGCGCGGCCGGGTTCCACCAGCTGCCCGATCGAGAGCAACGGCACGCCCCAGGGCGTCGGCACGGGGTCGAGCCGCTTGCCGCGCGCGGTCGGGCGCGTTCCCTCAACGCCCATCAGGCGCGGTTGCGAGGGGCCGTAGATGTCGGCATCGACCAGCCCGACGCGCAGTCCCGTGCGGGCGAGGGCGATCGCCAGATTGGCGGACAGCGTCGACTTGCCGACCCCGCCCTTGCCGCTGGCGACGGCGACGAGACGGCGGTTGACGCGCTCGGCGGTGACCGCGACGCGGACCTCGGTCGCGCCCGCGTCGCGCGCGGCGGCGCGGACCGCGATCTCCAGCGCGTCGCGCGCGGGAGCGTCGAGGCCGGTCGCGTCC
>CAXTWJ010000416.1:807-2430 GCA_964247925.1 uncultured Sphingomonas sp. | reverse complement strand
CATCAGCATGGCGGAAAAGTCGCGATGCACCCGCTCGGCGCCCGAGCCCGCCCCGAACAGCCCGGCATCGCCCGGCGGCCGCGACAGATCCAGCTCGCCCGCCTTGACCAGGCCCATCACCTGACCGCGGATCGTCTCTCGAAGGGGGTTCATGGGGGAGAGATAGGCACGGATCGGGAAATAGGGAGTAGGGAGTAGGGGTTAGTCACCTGTCGCCGTCAGGGTCTGGATCGGCTTGCCCAGCATCCGCCCGATCTCGTCCGCTTTCGACAAGACAGGCGCGACGGCCGCGCGATCGGTCAGCGCGACACGCGCCGCGATGAGCAGGTGCCTCTCGAGCTCCTGCGGCGATCCGCGCGCGAGTCCGAACAGCTCGTCCTTCGGATAACGTCGGGACAACCGATACACCGCCTCCGTCATCGCGACCCCGCGCTGCCACGCCAGAAGATCGCGACGACTCTCGACCACGCTGCTCATCCCTCATCCCTAATCCCTAATCCCTACTCCCTACTCCCTACTCCCTACTCCCTACTCCCTACTCCCCGCACACCACCGGCCCGATCCGCGCGCCCGGGGCCGTCCGCGACGGCGCCGCCACGATCGCGGTGCATCGGCCGCCGCCGATCCGTTCCACCCGCAGGCGGTTCGTCGGGCGCAGGTCGGTGGCATAGACCTCGCCCTCCATCCCCACCGGCTGCGCCGCGCCCTCGTTCACCGACACGCGCGAGCCCGCCGCGATCGGCGCGCCACCGCCATCGACCAGCGTGATCCGCGCCGCGCTCAGCGGCCGCAGCGCGAACCGGACCGGTACGCCCGCGCGCGTCGCGGGCCGTACGCGCCGCTCGGTCGCGTCCACCTGCAGCGTGTCGTCGAGCAGCAGTGGATCGAGCGAGATCTTGGTCGCCTCCCACGCGCGCAGGTTCGCCACGATCAGCTTGCCGTGCCGGTCGGTGATGCCCACCCGGTGATTGTCGCGGAACACCGCAACCCCCGCCTGCCCGGCGGTATCCACCACCGCGAAGCTGCCGGACAGCCGGTCCGCCAGCAGCACGCCATCGTGTCCGATCACGACCGCGCCCCGGGCCCCCAGTCGCGCGGCGACCGCGCCGGCCGTGCGCTCCACCGCCGCCGAGTAATAGCTGGCGCGCCCCTGATAGGCGACGTCCGCCGCGACCCGGTCGATCCCCCCCGCCGCGACGCTGGCGCGATAGCCCCAGTCGCCCGGCGCGACGGCGGCCTGCGTCCATTCGGCGCTGGCGCTCGTCCCGCCCGTTCGCGTCAGCGCGCCGGCATAGGCGCTGGTGCGCCCGCCCCAGGTCATCAGCGCGCCGACCGACAGAAACCCCGTACCGGAACGACGACGATCGACGCCGGCATTGGCGACCAGATTTAGGCGGCGAGCAACGCGAACCGAATAGGTTGCCGTGATCAGGCTTGACGCGCGCAGGGCATAGTGTCGTGTCGTGCCGGCGGCGGCCCCGATATCCCAGCGCGGTCGCTCGACCGTGCCGCGCCCGACATCAACCGCCGTCATCCCCAGCGTGCCCAGCCGGCCGAGATCGAAGCCCAGCGTCAGCGCCAGCTCGTGCCGGCGCGTCGCCGCGCCACCGTCCGCCGCTAGGT
>CAXTWJ010000416.1:0-797 GCA_964247925.1 uncultured Sphingomonas sp. | reverse complement strand
GGCCTCGCCGTGCAGCTCCGCCGTCAGCCGATCGGTCACGCCCCGCCGCCCGCTGCCGGACGCGGCGAAGGCGCGATAGCGGTCGCGTGGCGTCGCATAGCCGGTTCGCGCGAAGCCCGCCTCGACCGACCAGGCGGCGAGCCCCGGCGCCAGCAAGGCGCGCGTCGCATAGGTGGTCACGGTCTGGCGCGTTTCGCGGCCCAGCGCATCGCGCACCGCCACGGTGATCGTGTTGACCCCGTTCT
Organism: uncultured Sphingomonas sp.; assembly: GCA_964247925.1. Lineage (GTDB taxonomy): Bacteria > Pseudomonadota > Alphaproteobacteria > Sphingomonadales > Sphingomonadaceae > Sphingomonas. The sequence continues at coordinate 552 of CAXTWJ010000416.1, read as the reverse complement.
GCAGCGGCACGTCCGTCACCGCGAACTGCCCCGCCCGCACCGCCCGGCTCGCCTGGCGCTGGCCGTTGACCAGCAGATCGAGGGCGGACGGCACGGCCGCGCTGCCCCCCAGCACCGGCACGGGCCAGGTGACCAGGTCGGGACGCAGGTCGAAATCGGTCTGCCACTGCACCCCGCCCAGCCGCACCGGCCGGCTCCGCTCGGCGGCACCACCGATCACGTCGCCCAGCGTCAGGCGCCGGGTCGATCGCGGGTCGCCTGTCGTGAAACCGCTGTCCAGCCGTGTCAGCGAATCGCCGCGCCCCACGGGCGTGACGATCGCGCCGCCATAGAAGTAGCCGTGCGGCGCATAGACGGTCGCATCGATCAGCGCACTTACCGTCGCGCGCCGGGGAGTCCGCGTCGCCACCGCGTCATAGTTGATCGCCGCGCCCCAGCCGTTCGGCGTCACCGCCGTTCCATCGGCGTCGCCGGCCGCGCGCACCCGCTGCGCCGGGCCGGTCGCGAGCACCAGCGCGAGGCCCAGGGGCAACCAGATCTCGCGGACCACCC
>CAXTWJ010000415.1:0-2436 GCA_964247925.1 uncultured Sphingomonas sp. | reverse complement strand
GTCGGCCGGCGCGCCGCCGCCCCCACCGCCGAATTGGCGCGCGAGCGAGGAGAAGCCGGCGTTCTTGCTGAAATGTAGATAGGTGAAGTTCGCGTCCGCGTTCAGGATGGGCTTGCCGCCGGCACGCGCGATGATCTCCTGCAGCCGCGCCTGGTTCACGCGCGACGCGGCGGTTCGCACGTCCGGGTTGTCGCGCAGCGCGCGCTCGACCAGGTCGGTCAGCACCGGGTCGCCGAACGCCGTCCAGGGCCGCGCAAGGTCCACGGCGGTGATGCCGGGCACCGCCGGCTGCGGTTCCTGATAGGCGGGCGGGGTCGCCAGCTCCGGCCGCTGATAGGTTGGGCCGACGGTGCAGCCGGCGAGCAGCGCCGCCGCGATCGGGGTGAACCTGCGCATCAGTGCATCCCTCCACCGCCACCGCCGCCGGTCTTGTTCTTCCGCATCAGGAACACCAGCGGCGTGACCACGATCACGACCCACATCAGCACCCAATAGGTGCTGATGAACGCCTGCATCGACGCCTGGCGCGTGATCGTCTGGTAGAGCACGCCCATCGACGCCATGTTCGTGTCGCCGCCCTGCCCGCCCACGACCTGCTGCGCGCTCGACAGCCAGTCGGTGTAGTTGGGATTCAGCGGCTGCGCCGACTCGACCAGCCGCGACTGATGGATCTGCTGCTGGTTCTGCAGCACCGTCTGCGCGGTGGAGATGCCCAGCGTGCCGCCCAGGTTGCGGAACACGTTGAGGAGGCTGGACGCCTGCGCCGTGTCCGTCTGCTTCAGCCCCTCATAGGCGACCGCCGTGATCGGCACGAACAGGAAAGGCAGCCCGGCGGCGGAGATCAACCGGGCGGAGGACGCCTGCCAGAAGGTCAGCTCCGCGCTGAGATGCGCCAGGTACCAGAGCGACGCGATCTGAATGCAGAAGGCGCTGACCAGCAGGATGCGCACGTCCATGCGGCTGGTGAGCGCGCCGGCGATCGGGACGCCGACCAGCGTCGCGATCCCGCCCACCGTCATCGCCAGCCCCGCGTCCAGCGCCGAATAGCCCTGCACCTGCTGCAGCATCTGCGGGATCAGCTGCGTCGTGCCGAACAGCACCAGGCCGGTGGTGAGCATCACCAGCAGCGTCATGGAAAAGTTGCGGTTCCTGAACAGCTTGACGTTCACCACGGGGTCGTCCTGCTGCGACTCCCAGACCACCAGCGCGATCAGCGCGACGACCGCGACGATCGCGGTGGTCAGGATCAGCGGGCTGGAGAACCAGTCCTCGCGCTCGCCGCGGTCGGCCGTAATCTCCAGGCAGCCCAGCCCCAGCGCGATCAGCAGGATGCCGACCCCGTCGATCCGGACGCCGCGCTTGGTCTTCGCGTCGCGGTCCTTTTTCACCTGATCGGGCTCATCGACGAACAGCTCGACCAGGAACACGGCGGCGATGCCGACCGGCACGTTGATCAGGAACACCCAGTGCCAGCTCGCCCGGTCGGTGATGTAGCCGCCCAGCGTCGGGCCCAGCACCGGCCCCACGACCACCACGATCGCGAACGCCGCGAAGGCCATCGCCCGCTGCTGCGGCGGGAAGGTGTCGGCGAGCATCGACTGCTCGACCGGGGCCAGGCCGCCACCGCCGATCCCCTGTGCGACGCGCGCGAGCACGAGCACTGTCAGGTTCGGCGCGATCCCGCAGACGAAAGAGGAGGCCGTGAACAGGATGATCGAGAAGACGAAATAGCGTTTTCGCCCGAACGTGTCGGACAGCCAGCCGCTGATCGGGATCACCACGGCGTTGGCGACCAGATAGCTGGTCAGCACCCAGGTCGCCTCGTCCGAGGTGATCGACAGACCGCCCGAGATATATTGGAGCGACACGTTGGCGATGGAGGTGTCGAGCACCTCCATGAAGGTAGGGAGCGAGATGATCGCGACGATCAGCCACGGGTTGTAGGAGCCCGCGACCGACCGACTCTTGTTCCAGCCGCCGCTGGCCGCCGCCAACGCCATCAGCGCACCTTGACGGTCGGAACCACCGACATCCCCGGGCCGATCGGATACCGGCGCGGGTCGGGGCTGTCGCGGTCGTGGTCGAACTCGATCCTGATCGGCACGCGCTGCACCACCTTGACGTAATTGCCCGTGGCGTTCTGCGGCGGCAGCAGCGCGAAGGCCTGGCCGGCGCCGCGCTGGAACGAGTCCACATGGCCACGGAACTTGACATCGGGATAGGCATCCACCGCGATATCGACCGGCTGACCGACCCGCATCAGCGTAAGCTGCGTTTCCTTGAAGTTCGCGGTGACCCACATCCTGTCGGGCACGATCGCCATCAGCTGCGTGCCCGGCGCCACATAGGAGCCGACATGGCCCTGACGGTGCACCACCTGCCCCGACACCGGCGCGGTGAGCCTGAGGTCGCCAACGCGCAGGCGCAGGTGGAGGT
>CAXTWJ010000414.1:0-2446 GCA_964247925.1 uncultured Sphingomonas sp. | reverse complement strand
CGGATTGATGGGCGAGGGCGACGGGGCGGGCGCGCGGGCCAGGGCGCGGGCGCTGGCCGGCGCCGCGCCGAACGCGCCGGCGGCGCAGCTGGCGCTCGGTGACACGCTGGCGGCGACGGGTGCCTGGGCGCCGGCGGTGGCCGCCTATGCGCGCGCCGCCGACCTCCGCTTCGACGAGCCGACGACGCTGAGGCTGATCGACGCGCTGGGGCGGGTCGGGCGCGCGCGCGATGCGGCGACCACGCTGGCGCTGTATATGAGCCAGAACCCGCGGAGCCTGACGGGGCGCCGGCTGCTGGGTCATTGGCAGGTCGCGGCCGGACGCTGGGAGGGGGCGATCGCCACGCTGGAGGAGGTGCGCGCGCGCACGGGGGATCGCGACGCCGGGCTGCTCGCCGACCTGGCGCTCGCCTATGCCGGCGCGGACGAGGGCGCGGTGGCGCGGACCTATGCGCGCGCGGCGTACCGGCTGCTGCCGATGAACGCGGCGGTGTGCGACGCCTATGGCGTGGCGCTGGCGGCCGATGGCGAGGTCGCGGGCGCGCGGCAGCTGTTCGTCAAGGCGATGGCGCTGGCGCCCGGCGATCCGGTGCCGCGCGGGCACTTGCGGCAGTTGAGTGACCTTTGATCCTCCCCTGCAACGGGGAGGTGGCAGCGAAGCTGACGGCGGGGGAGGACACCGGTACCATCGGCCGTGAGTCCTGGGCGGGGGGCGGCCGATCCGCTCGCGCACGCGGCCTATGCCTGGCGGGACGGACTGACGCCGGTCGCGATGGGGGCACTGCCGCTCGACCGGCTGGTCGGGCTGGACCGGCAGCGCGACCTGCTGGTCGAAAACCTGCGGCGGCTGGCGCGGGGCCATGCCGCGCACGACGTGCTCCTGTGGGGGGCCAGGGGCAGCGGCAAGTCGGCGCTGGCCAAGGGCGCGGTCGCGGCGGTGCAGGCGGAGATGCCGGCGCTGGCGCTGGTCGTGGCCGCGCTGGGCGACCTGCCGGCGCTGTTCGCGCTTCTCGCCGATGTCGCGCGACCGTTCGCGGTGTTCGTCGATGACGTCGGCGTCGAGGCGCCGGCCGACGCCCGCGCGCTGCGCTCGCTGCTGGAGGGCGGGGCGGTGCCGCGACCCGCGCACGTCCGGCTGATCGTGACCGCCAACCGCCGCCACCTGTTGCCGCGCGACATGAGCGAGCAGGCGAGCGCGATCAACGGGCGCGACGTGGCGGACGACCAGCTGGCGCTGGCGGACCGGTTCGGGCTGAGCCTCGGCTTCCACGCGCTCGACCAGGAGGGCTATCTGGCGATCGTGGAACGCTACGCCGCCGTCCATGGGCTGCCATATGAACCGGCGGATGCGGTCGGCTGGGCGACGCGGCGCGGCAGCCGGTCGGGGCGCGTGGCCTGGCAATATATGGTCGAGCTGGCCGGGCGTGAGGGTCGGGCGCTCGACTGAAGGTGACGAAGGACAGCGGTTTCGTCGCGGTCAGCCCAGCGCCTCGACCTGTTCGGCGAGCTCCAGCCAGCGTATCTCGGCTTTGTCCTTGTCGGCGCGGGCGCGGTCGATGGCGGCGGTGAGCGTCGCGAAGGCGGACGGATCACGGGCGTAAAGGTCGGGGTCGGCGAGGCGGGCCTCGTCGCGGGCGATCGCGGCGTCGATCTGTTCGATCCGCTGGGGGAGGAGGTCGTAGTCGCGCTGGTCCTTGTAGGAAAGTTTGCGCGTTTCGCGCGGCTTCGCCGCGGCCCCTCCACCACCCCGTGGGGCCGGCCCCCCCCCCCCGGGCGGCGGGCGGGCAGGACTAGACCGCTGGCGTTCCCAGTCCTCGTAGCCGCCCGCCACCACATCGACCTTGCCCGAGCCGTCGAGGCCGAGCGTGACCGTGACGGTGCGGTCGAGGAAGTCGCGGTCGTGGCTGACGATCAGCACCGTGCCGTCATAGTCCGCGATCACCTCCTGCAGCAGGTCCAGCGTCTCCAGGTCGAGGTCGTTGGTCGGCTCGTCGAGCACGAGCAGGTTGGAGTGGCGCGCGAACTCGCGCGCGAGGAGCAGGCGCGACCGCTCGCCGCCCGACAGCGTGCCGACGCGCGCCTCGGCGAGCGAAGGGTCGAACAGGAACTCTTTCAGATAACCATGGATGTGCTTGCGGACGCCCAGCACCTCGATCCAGTCGCCGCCGTCCGCCAGCACGTCGCGGACGCGCTTGTCGGGCGCCATCAGCTTTCGCTGCTGGTCGATGATGACGCCGTCCAGCGTCCTGGCCAGTTTCACCTCGCCCTCGTCGGGCTGGATCTCGCCGGTGAGGAGCTTGAGCAGCGTCGTCTTGCCCGCCCCGTTGGCGCCGACGATGCCGATGCGGTCACCGCGCGTGACCCGGAGCGAGAAGTCGCGGATGATCGTGCGCAGAGCCTGTCCCTCGACCTGGCGCGGGACCAACCGGGGGTGGGGTAAGCCCCC
>CAXTWJ010000413.1:0-2469 GCA_964247925.1 uncultured Sphingomonas sp. | reverse complement strand
GTCGCCGAGCCATAGCAGGATGTCGGCCGCCGCGATCGCCTCCGCCGCCCGCGTCACGCCGATCCGCTCGACCGGATCGTTCGCCTCGTTCAGCCCCGCGGTATCGGTCAAGAGATACGCCACGCCCCCGCGCTGCACCGGCGCCTCGATCCGGTCGCGCGTCGTGCCGGAGGTCGGGGAGACGATCGCGGCGTCCCGCTCCGCCATCAGATTGAGCAGCGTCGACTTGCCGGCATTGGGCGGCCCCGCGATCACGACGGAGACGCCGTCGCGCACCCGCTCGACGGGCGGGTGCGCCAAGGTCGCGAGCATCGTGGCGCGCAGGAACGCCGCAGCAGCGGCGATCGACGCCAACTTGGCGCCACCTTCCGCATCCGAAACGTCATCCTCGTCGAAATCCAGTTCCAGCTCGACCCGCGCCGCCAGCCCCGCCAGCTCGTCCATCCATCCCCGGATTGCGCGGCTGACCCGCCCCTCGCTGGCCGCCAGCGCGGCCCGCCGCTGCCCTTCCGTTTCGGCCTCCAGCAGGTCCGCCAGGCCTTCCGCTTCGGCAAGGTCGAGCTGCCCGTTCAGCACCGCGCGCCGGGTGAACTCGCCGGGCTGGGCCGCCCGCCCGCCAGCCGCGATCACCGCCTTCTCAACGGCTTGCACCACCGCGCGTCCACCATGACAATGCAACTCGACCAGGTCCTCGCCGGTCGCGCTGTTCGGCCCGGGGAACACCAGCACCAGCGCCCGATCCAGCAGCGTGCCCTGTCGGTCCCGCAGGGCGCGCACGCCGGCGTGCCGTGGCGAGGGCAATGACCCGGCCAGTTCGCGAGCGATCGCAAGGGCTTGCACGCCACTCACGCGCACCACCCCGATCGCGGCCGGCGGCCGGCCGCTCGACAGCGCGACGATCGTGTCCACCTCAGCCGCCCGGCTTGCCCCCGGTCTCGAGCAGCCGCCGCCACAGCGCCATGCCGGCCTCGCCCATCGGCGACCAGCTCTTCATCATCGTCTCGATCATCTCCGGCTTCACCCCCTGCCCGCTGATCGTGTCGATCAGCATCTGGACGTAGCGATCGTGGATGGGCGTCAGATCGGGCAGCCCCATGGCGCGCCTCGCCTCTTCGGGGGTGAGGGCGATATCGACGGTGACCTTCATGGGCGCTTGTCCTCCGCGCCGACGGGCGCATGATGGCGTGGATGTATGCCCCCGATCACGCCGCGCTCGCAACGCCCATCGGCCTTGTCCTGATCGAGGGCGACGAGCACCGCCTCACCCGCATCCGCGTCGCATCGCAAGGTGCCGAACACCCCGGTATCGGCTGTGCGGTCCGGGAGGCGAGGGGACAGATCGCCGCGTGGTTCGCCGGCGATCTCACCCGCTTCGACCTGCCCCTCACGCCACCCGCGACCGCACGCAGCGCCGTGCTGCGTCAGGCGATCGTCGACGTCGGCCATGGCGAGACCGCCAGCTATGGCGAGCTCGCCCGCCGGCATGGCTCGTCACCCCGCGCCGTCGGCCAGGCGTGCGCGCGCAACCCGTTCCCGCTGATCGTGCCCTGCCACCGCGTGCTGGCGGCGGGCGGCGCGCTCGGCCCCTATTCGGCCGGCGACGGCCCGGTCACGAAACGCTGGCTGCTCGACTTCGAGACTAGCCGAACAGCCGCATGACCCCGATCTCCGGATCGGCATAGCCCTCATACAGCATCGAGCCCGCGACGTAGAGGATCACGACCAGCCCTATGTACGCGATCCAGTGATGCCGCTCGATGAAGCGCGCGATCAGGTTCGCCGCGACCGCCATCAGCGTCACCGAAAAGGCGAGGCCGACGAACAGCACGGTCGGATGTTCGCGCGCCGCGCCCGCGACCGCCAGCACGTTGTCGAGGCTCATCGACAGATCGGCGAGCGCGACCTGGATCGCGGCCTTGGCGAAGCTTTTGGGCGGCGCCTGCGTGGCCACCGCAGGGTCGTCCCCCACCGCCCCAGACACGTGACCGCGCAGCTCCCGGAACAGCTTCCACGCCACCCACAGCAGCAGCAGCCCGCCCGCGAACAGCAGCCCGACCACGTGCAGCAGCCGCGTCGCGAAGAACGCGAAGGTGATGAGGCACGCGAGCGCGATGCCCACCCCCATCGCCAGCACGCGCCGCCGGTCCTTGGGCGGCAACCCGGCCGCCAGCGTGCCCAGCACCACGACATTGTCGCCCGCCAGCATCAGGTCGATCATCAGCACTTGGCCCAGCGCGGCGAGGCCGGCGGGGGTGACGATGTCGGCTAGCGAAAGCGTCGGCATACAGGTGCCCTATTATACCCGCCCCCAAACGTCATCCCCGCGCAAGCGGGGACCCATTTCCGGTGACCCGACGCGGCGGAGCCGCGCCGTGACGTCGAACGGGCTTCGCCCGCCGGCCGAGCTTGCCGGGCTCGCCCCCCCCGTACCGGCGCGCGGGGCGGGGGGGCGACGGGTTGATTGGGGGG
>CAXTWJ010000412.1:0-2484 GCA_964247925.1 uncultured Sphingomonas sp. | reverse complement strand
CTATCTGGAAGGATAGACCACGATGACGACCCCCCTGAAGCCGGCATTGCGCCCGGCCAATCCCCAATTCTCTTCAGGTCCCTGCGCAAAGCGCCCCGGCTGGTCGCTGGAAGCGCTCTCCGGCGCGGCGCTGGGGCCGGCGCGCGGCCGCTCCGGGCTTCGAAAAAGAAGCGGTCGATCCCGGCGCCGCTCTCGCGCAGGCCGCGCTCCACGGCACGCGCGACGGCGCGGTCGGCGGCGGCGTCGCGCGGCCGCACGCCCAATCGCCACAGGATCGCATCGGTGAGCGCGGTCTGGAAGGCCGGATTGAAGCCGTCGAGCGCTGCGACCAGCGGCTCGCTGTCGGCGACGAGGCGCAGCGACGCGGCGAGCTGCGCCACGTCCCAGCCGATCGCCTCCGGCTGGCGGCCGAAGGCGTACAGGCCCGCATGGTCGAAATATGCGGCGGTGAAAGCGGGATCCCAGGTCGGCGCGAAGCGCCATGGGCCGTAGTCGAAGCTTTCGCCCGTCACGTTGATGTTGTCCGAATTGAGCACGCCGTGGACGAAACCCGCCGCCATGTAGCGCGCGGCGAGCGTGGCGGTGCGCTGCACGACGAGATGGAGCAGGCGAACAGGATCGTCGCCTTTCTCGTCATACAGCTCGCGCAGGACGTAGCTGACCAGCCGCTCCATGTTCGCCTCGTCGCGCTCCCAGGCGAGACGCTGGAAGGTGCCGATGCGGATGTGGCCGTGGCTGAGGCGGACCAGCACCGCCGAGCGGGTCGGCGAGGGCTCGTCGCCGCGCGTCAGCTCTTCGCCGGTCTCGATCAGCGACAGCGTACGGCTGGTGGGCACGCCCAGCGCGTCCAGCATCTCGGTCGCCAGGATCTCGCGCACGCCGCCCTTCAGCGTCAGGCGGCCGTCGCCGAAGCGGCTGTACGGCGTCGTCCCCGAGCCCTTGGTGCCCAGGTCCATCAGCCGATTCCGGTCGTCCCGCATCTGCGCGACCGTGAAGCCGCGCCCGTCGCCGATGTCGGGGTTGTACGACCGGAACTGATGGCCGTGATAGCGCAGCGCGAGCGGCCCCGGCAGCGTGCCGGGGAGCGGCTGGAACCGCCCGAGATGGGCGACCCATTCGTCGTCGGTCAGCGTGTCCAGCCCGACCTCCGCCGCCGCGCGGTCGTTGCGGAAGCGCAGCCGCGTTCCGGGGAAGTCGGCGGGCGCGACCGGGTCCCAGAAGGCAGGACCGAGGTCGAGCAGCGCGGTGGACGGGCGGTATGCTTGCGGGGAGAGCGGCATCCCGCGATATGGGACGCGCACGGGGCGGGGCGCAACCATGGCCGACTATCAAGACCGCTACTGGCAAGACCGCTACTGGACCGCCGCCGACGGCGTGCGGCTGCACGCGCGCGACTATGCGGGCAGCCCCGAACGCCCGCCGCTGATCTGTCTGCCCGGCCTGACGCGCAACGCGCGTGACTTCGACGCCGTCGCCCGGCGGCTGGCGGGGGAATGGCGAGTCGTCGCGGTGAACCTGCGCGGCCGGGGCGAGAGCGGGGCGGCGAAGGAGCCGGCCAGTTACGTGCCGGCGACCTATGTCGCCGACATCGAGGCGATGCTCGGCGAGCTGGGCATCGCGCGATTCGTGGCGATCGGCACGTCGCTGGGTGGGCTGGTCACCATGCTGCTCGCCCAAGCCGAGCGGGGCCGGCTGGCGGGTGCGGTGCTGAACGATGTCGGGCCGGAGATCGAGCCTGCGGGGCTGCAACGCATTCGCGGCTATGTGGGTCGAGCATCAAGCTTCCCGACCTGGATGCACGCCGCGCGCGCCGTGGCCGAGGCCAACCGCGACGTCTATCCGGACTGGGGCATCGCCGAGTGGCTGGGCATGGCCAAGCGGCTGTACCGGCTGACGTCGTCGGGCAAGATCGTGCTCGACTATGACCTGAAGATCGCGGAGCCGTTCCGCAGCCCCGACGGGGCGCCGCCGGCGGACCTGTGGCCGGCGCTGAGCGCGCGGGCGGGCGTGCCCGTGCTGATCGTGCGCGGCGAGCGGTCCGACGTGCTGTCGGCGGCGACGGCGGCGCGGATGGTCGCGGCGCTGCTGGCGACGATTGCGGCGACCCCGAGGTCGAGATCATCGAGTTTCGCCGCCGCTACGCCGAGCGCGTGAAGCCCGTCGCGCACGCCGCGGCGGGGCACCGGCGGCGGGGAGGGGCGCGGCGGGGCCCGGGGCGGAGCTGGGGACGGTGCCGCGCGTGGGGCACGCGCCGACGCTGGACGAGAGTGCGGCGCTCGCCGGCGTCGACTGGCTGCTGGCAGCCGTGGCGGGGAACCCGGTCGGCGGCTGAGGCGTCCTTGCGGCCTGCCAATCGGAGCACCGCATGATCGACGCCGCCGACGCGCATACCGCCGTCACTTCGCTCAAGGGCAAGCGCGTCGCCATCACTGGCGGCACCACCGGCATCGGGCGCGCGATCGCCGTACTGCTCGTGAGCGAGGG
>CAXTWJ010000411.1:0-2484 GCA_964247925.1 uncultured Sphingomonas sp. | reverse complement strand
GGAGCTGATTGCCCGACTGGAGGCCGGCGGGGATCTTCCGGTCGGCGGGCTCGGCGCCGAGCCCGGGGATCCCGAGCGCGCCGCCGAGCGCGGCGGGCGTGAAGCTGACCGGCGCGCGCGCGAACAGCGTGGTGCCCTCGCGCTCGAAGATCGCGTGGCGCTGGACGTGGAGGAAGATGTAGAGGTCGCCCGCCGGTGCGCCGCGCGGCCCCGCCTCGCCCTCGCCGCCCAGGCGGATACGCGTGCCCTCGTCGACCCCGGGGGGCACGTTGACGCTCAGCGTCTTGGTACGCTCGACGCGGCCGTCGCCGCGGCAGTCCAGGCACGGCTCGGCGCTCATCTCGCCCGCCCCCTGGCAGCCCGGGCCGGCGCGCTCGACGCCGAAGAAGCCTTGCTGCGCGCGGACCTTGCCATGGCCGTTGCACTGGCGGCAGGTGGTGGCGCCGGTGCCCGGGCGCGCACCCGAGCCGTGGCAGGTGCCGCATTGCGCCGACACGTCGATCGTCACGTCGGTCGACTTGCCGTGGAACGCCTCCTCGAGCGTGATCTCCATGTCGTAGCGCAGGTCCGCGCCGCGCCGCGCGCTACGCTGTCCGCCGCCGCGCCCCCCGCCCATGAACTCGCCGAACACGCTTTCGAAGATGTCGGAGAAGCCGCCGAAATCCTGCGCGCCGCCCCCGCCACCGCCCTGGAACGCGGCGTGGCCGAAACGGTCATACGCGGCGCGCTTCTGCGGGTCCTTGAGCACCTCATAGGCTTCGGAGACGGCCTTGAACTTGGCCTCGTTCTCCTTGCAGCCGGCGTTCTTGTCCGGGTGATATTTCATCGCGAGCTTGCGGTACGCGGACTTGAGCGTGGCGCCGTCGGCGTCGCGCTCGCATTCCAGCAGCTCGTAATAATCGACGGTGGTGGTCATGGTCGGCCCCGAGACAGGTGCCTCGACTTCGCTCGGCACGAACGGTGAAGACGGGCTTCCACCCCGTTCGGTCCGAGCGCAGTCGAGGATCGCTTCATCTTACTTCGTCTCGTCCACCTCGGAGAACTCGGCGTCCACCACGTCCTCCCTGGGCGCGTCGCCGGCGTCCGCCTGCGGCGAGGCTTCCCCCTGCGCCTGCTTCTCGTAGATCGCCTGGCCCAGCTTCATCGCGACCTGAGCCAGCGCCTGGCTCTTCTCGTTCATCTGGTCCGGGTCGTTGCCCTCGACCGCCGCCTTGGCGGCGTCGATCGCGGACTGGATCTCGGACTTCAGGCTGTCGTCGACCTTGTCGCCATTGTCGGCCAGCTGGCGCTCGGTGGTGTGGATCAGCGACTCCGCGTTGTTTTTCGCCTCGGCGGCGGCGCGGCGCTTCTTGTCCTCGTCGGCGAACTGCTCGGCGTCGCGGACCATCTGCTCGATGTCGTTGTCGCTCAGACCACCGCTCGCCTGAATGCGGATCTGCTGCTCCTTGCCGGTGCCCTTGTCCTTGGCACTGACGTTGACGATCCCGTTCGCGTCGATGTCGAAGGTGACCTCGATCTGCGGCACGCCGCGCGGCGCAGGCGGGATGCCGACCAGGTCGAACTGGCCCAACATCTTGTTGTCCGCCGCCATCTCGCGCTCGCCCTGGAAGACGCGGATCGTCACCGCGCCCTGATTGTCGTCGGCGGTCGAATAGGTCTGCGACTTCTTGGTCGGGATCGTCGTGTTGCGGTCGATCATGCGCGTGAACACGCCGCCCAGCGTCTCGATGCCGAGCGACAGCGGCGTCACGTCGAGCAGCAGCACGTCCTTGACGTCGCCCTGCAGCACGCCCGCCTGGATCGCGGCGCCCATCGCGACGACCTCGTCCGGGTTGACGCCGGTGTGCGGGTCCTTGCCGAAGAACTGCTTCACCGCGTCGCGAACCTTGGGCATCCGCGTCATGCCGCCGACCAGCACCACCTCGGCGATGTCGCCGGTCTTGAGGCCCGCGTCGGCCAGCGCCTTCCTCATCGGCTCGATCGTGCGCTGGATCAGCGGCTCGACCAGCTTCTCGAGGTCGGTGCGGCTGATCGTCTTGACCAGATGCTTCGGCCCGTTCTGGTCGGCGGTGATGAAGGGCAGGTTGACCTCGGTCGAGGCGGCCGACGACAGCTCGATCTTGGCCTTCTCGGCCGCTTCCTTCAGCCGCTGCAGCGCCAGCTTGTCCTTGGTGAGGTCGATGCCCTCGTCCTTCTGGAAGCCCTGCGCCAGATAATCGACCAGCTTGTTGTCGAAGTCCTCGCCGCCCAGGAACGTGTCGCCGTTGGTCGCCTTCACCTCGAACACGCCGTCGCCGATCTCCAGGATCGAGACGTCGAAGGTGCCGCCGCCCAGGTCATAGACCGCGATCGTCTTGCCGTCCTGCTTCTCCAGGCCATAGGCGAGCGCGGCCGCGGTCGGCTCGTTGATGATGCGCAGCACCTCCAGCCCCGCGATCTGGCCGGCGTCCTTGGTCGCCTGGCGCTGCGCGTCGTTGAAGTAGG
>CAXTWJ010000410.1:0-2502 GCA_964247925.1 uncultured Sphingomonas sp. | reverse complement strand
CTGAAGGCGCGGGCCGAAGGGCTGGACCTGCCGCTGTCCGCGCTGTCGCTGGCGACGCGGCTGGCGGGCGAGAACCGGTTCGCCAAGCCCAGTGGCGAGGCGCGATCGATCCTGTCCACGCTGGGTCATGCCTACCATTTCGACGCCTCGCTCTACGCGCGCCACCTGCGCGGGATCGCGGAAGCGGCCGGGGTCGAGCGGATCGAGGGCAAGCTCGCCCGGGTCGAGCGTGATGGCGCAAGCGGCTTCGTCACGGCGCTGGTGACCGAGCGCGGCGAGCGGCTGGCGGGCGACCTGCACATCGATTGCTCCGGCTTTCGCGCGCTGCTGATCGCGGGCGAGATGGGCGCGGCCTATGAGGACTGGTCCGACTGGCTGCCCTGCGATCGCGCGGTCGCGGTGCCGTGCGAGACGGGCGGCGACGGCTTGACGCCATACACCCGCGCCACCGCGCGCGCAGCCGGCTGGCAGTGGCGCATCCCGCTGCAGCACCGCACGGGCAACGGTTACGTTTACGCCAGCCGCTTCGTGTCGGACGACGAGGCGGTCGCGACGCTGCTCGCCCACCTGGACGGGCCGGCGCTAGCGGAGCCGCGCCCCCTGCGCTTCACCGCGGGCACCAGGCGACAGGCGTGGACGGGCAACGTCGTCGCGATCGGGCTGTCATCGGGCTTCCTGGAGCCGCTGGAATCGACCTCCATCCACCTGATCCAGAGCGGCATCGCCAAGCTGCTGACGCTGTTTCCCGACCGCGACTGCGACCCGACGCTCAGCGGCCGCTACAACGCGCTGCTCGGCGCCGACATGGACGGGATCAAGGATTTCCTGATCCTCCATTACCACGCCAATGGCCGCCCCGAGCCGTTCTGGGCGGAGCGCCGCGCCATGGCGCTGCCGGAAACGCTGGTCGCGCGCGAGGAGCAGTATCGCCGGTCGGGGCGGCTGATGCTGGGCGCGGACGAGCTGTTCCGCGACGCGAGCTGGCTGGCGGTCCTGAACGGGCAGGGGATCGCGGCCGCCGACTACAACCCGCTCGCCGATACGCTGGACGCCGCCGCCAACGCCAGGCAGGTGCGGCAGGTCGCCGACGTGATCGCGCGCGCGGCACCGACGTTGCCCACGCACGAGGCGGCGCTGGCGGCGGCGATGCGGGCATGATCCGCCCCAGCATCACCGCACGGCGGATCGGGCATGAGGAGCAGCCGGTCGTCGTGATCGACGGCTTCCACCCCGATCCCGACGCCCTGCGCGCGCACGCGGTCGCCAGCCCGTTCGAGCCGGCGCGCCACCATTATCCAGGCATCCGCGCCACGTTGCCGCCCGATTATTTCGCGGCGGTCCGCCCGGCGCTGGCGCTGAGCCTGCGCGAGGCGTTCGCGGTCGCGGGCGGCCCCGACCTGATCGACGCGAGCTTCTCGATCGTCACCACGCCGCCCGACCGGCTGTCCGTGCCGCAGCGCCTGCCCCATGTCGATGCGGTCGATGCCGGGCGGATCGCGCTGGTCCATTACCTGTCGCCGGACGGTGGCGACGGCACCGCGTTCTTTCGCCACCGCCGCACCGGGTTCGAGTCGATCGATCGCGCGCGCGCGGGCACCTATTACCCGCTGCTCGACGCCGAGCTGACGACGCATCCGCCGGGACCCGGCTACATGGCGGGCACGACGCCGCTGTTCGAGCGGATCGACGCGGTGGAGGCGCGCTACAACCGCGCGGTGATCTATCGCAGCGCGCTGCTCCATTCGGGCGCGATCCGGCCCGACGCGGTGCTGAGCGCCGACCCGGCGGTCGGCCGGCTGACCGTCACCGCGTTCCTGCTGGCGGCCTGACCGCGAGATATACGGTGCTCCACAGCTGGGCGGCGTTGGATTCGTCCACGTCCGCCTTGCCCGCGCCGAACGGCACGACGCGGTAGCGGCCGTCGGCATAGGCCCAGGACCACAGCTCGGAGCTGCGTGTCGCGCGCGTGGCCTTGATCGCCCGCCAGAGCCGGATTTGCGCGTCGGTCAGCGTCGCGCGCACGGCCGGCGGCAGGTCGGTGCGGGTCAGCTGCCGCTCCAGCCCGGCGGCGAACAGCGCCTGCTGCCACGACCACACGACAGCGCCGTGATAGGCCGCCGGCGTGAAGCGGGCCTGCACCGCGGTGTCGGCCAGCGCCGGGTTGGCGACGAGCAGCCCGACCGGCGTCATCAGCCCCGCCGGGAACGGCCGGGCGAGCGCGCCGACATAGGTCGCGAGGTCGGCGGGCGAGGGCCGGCCGAACAGCAAGGCGAACCCTTCGTCGGAGTTGATGATCGGCACCGCGCGCCCCTGCGCGTCGAGCGCGATGGCGTGGAACACCAGCGGGCCCCGCGGGAGCCCCGGCGCCGGCACGCCCAGGCTCGCGGCATAGGCGCGGAGACGCGGGGCGGCTTCGCCGGCGGGCATCGCCACCCGGAACAGGTCGGGCGCGGCCGCTTTCCCTACGACGGCAACGCCGTGTTCGTGCCGGCCGCGCTCGAC
>CAXTWJ010000409.1:1631-2518 GCA_964247925.1 uncultured Sphingomonas sp. | reverse complement strand
ATCGTCTCGCGCTGGTTGGTGATGCCGATCCCCGCGATCCGCCCCGCGCCGCCGGCCTGCGCGACCATCGCGGCGGTGACGCGCAGCGTCTTGCGCCAGATCTCGGCGGCGTCGTGCTCGACCCAGCCGGGGCGGGGGTAGGATTGCGTCAGCGGTGCCGACTCGCTTGCGGCGCAGGTGCCGTCGACGGCGAACAGCATCGCCCGCGTCGACGTGGTGCCCTCGTCGATGACCAGCAGGAACTCTCCCATGCCGCGAGGCTAGCGAGAGTTACACCGGGCGGCAAACCCGCTAGGGATGGGCGATGAACGACGGCAGCATCGATCCGGTCACGCTCCCAACTCCTCCGGCCGACGACGCCGCGCCGCCGGTCGACGCCGAGGGGCCGTTCGGTTTCCCGCTGGGGATGCGCGCGGACGAGGCGGTCAGGATCGCGCAGCGCCGCGACCGGCTGCTCGCCGCGCTGACGCTGATCGCGGGGATCGGGGACGCGCTCGGCACGCCGTTCGCGCTGAAGGCGGGGGCGGAGTTCTTCCTGCCGCTGACGATCGCGCTGGTGATATCGGTCGCGATGGTGCCGATCCTCGAATGGCTCGAGCGCCACCGCGTGCCCTCGCCGGTCGCCGCGATCCTGTGCATCATCGTCTTCATCGCGGGGGTGAACGGCGCGGTGGCCGCGATCGTGGTGCCCGCGATCGACTTCTTCCGGCTGCTGCCGACCCGGATCAGCCGCATCCAGGAGAACCTGTCGCCGCTGCTCGACCTGTATTCGACGCTCGAGAAATCGGTGACCAAGATGCTGCGCCAGGTCGCCTCGGCGCCGCCGCGGCAGACGCAGACGCCCGCGGTCGCGCCGCCCAACTCGATACAGGAACTCGCCGCGACCA
>CAXTWJ010000409.1:331-1613 GCA_964247925.1 uncultured Sphingomonas sp. | reverse complement strand
TCTCCGAGCGGACCAGCTTCGATGGCGCGATGGCGACCGCGCGAGTGATCCAGGACGTCGTGGACGACGTCTCGGCGTACCTCGGCACGATCACGCTCATCAACATCTGCCTGGGGGGAGCGGTGGCGTTCGTCCTGTACCTGGCGGGCATGCCGTACCCGCTGATGTGGGGAGGCATCGTCACGCTGCTCAACTACATCCCCTATTTCGGGCCGGTGATCGCGGCGTTCCTGCTGGCGATCGGCGGGCTGATGACCTTCACCGACATCTGGATGGCGATGCTGCCGCCGGCGCTCATGTACGGCTGCCACCTGATCGAGGCGAACGCGATCACGCCGCTCGTGGTCGGCCACCGGCTGACGAGCAACCCGGCCATCATCCGGATCGCGCTGAGCTTCGGGGGCGGGGGGTGGGGGCCGCTCGGCGCGCGCCTCGCGGTGCCGCTGCGCATCATCATCCAGACCGTGCTGGGCGCCGCCGGGCGCCCCGACATCGCGGGGTTCCTGTTCGAGCACGGCACCCTGCTCCATCAGGAGCGCGACCGGCGCCGGCGGCGGCCCGAGGGCGCCGAATAGCCCGTTGACAGGGTAGGGGGCGTCGCCTAGTTGCCGCGCCTCACGCTTTCCAAGCGGGTGTAGCTCAGTTGGTTAGAGCGCCGGCCTGTCACGCCGGAGGTCGCGGGTTCGAGCCCCGTCACTCGCGCCACAGCGCCGTCGATCGGACGCGCTGGCGAAGGCCATCGCGCGGTTCGACACGGTGCCCGGCCTCGCACGCGCGGGGTGCGGCATGCCGCCTAGCGCCAGCGTCCCGTCTCCATCCACAGCAGCAGCCGCCGCATCGGCAGCACCCATAGCCATGCGACGCCCGCAGCGACGTAGAAGGCGAGCTGGAACACCCAATGCCATTGTCCGACCACCGTCGAGAAGCTGACGATGCCCGCGCACCATCCCGCGAGCAGCGCCAGGATAAGGAGCATCCCGGCAGGTTTGCGCCAGCTTGGCGTCATGGCATGATCCATTCATGTTCGGTGGCGATGGCGTGAAGCGGGACGTCCCACGCGTCGGTTGCGATCTCCTCGACCTCCTGAGCCGCCCAGGCAACCCCGATGCGCCACGCCCCCGGATGCGCGGCAAAGGCGCGATCGTAATGCCCCGCGCCCTGGCCCAAGCGGTTGCCGCGGCGATCGAAGCCGACGAGCGGCGTGAGGACGATGTCGGGCGCGACCTCGCGGGCGGGGGCGGGCGGCTGACGGAGCCCGAACGGCCCGGCGACGAGCGCCGCC
>CAXTWJ010000409.1:0-321 GCA_964247925.1 uncultured Sphingomonas sp. | reverse complement strand
CCTGTCGAGCGGCGTCGCGGGGGCGACGACGTGGGGAAGCGCGACGAGGCATCCCGCCGCGGCCGCGGCACGCGCGAGCGGCGCCGGATCGGCCTCGCTGCCGATCGGGACGTACGACGCGACGGTCAGGCCGGGCGACAGGCGGTCCCGAAAGGTCGCCGGCACCAGGATGCCGCCCCGCCGCGCGGCCGTATCGCGGACCGCCCGGAGCCTGGCACGCAAAGCCTTCTTGTCGATCATGGCTGGTGAGTGGCGGGCCCACCATGGCCGTGTGCCGGGTTATCCACTGACGCACGGTACGTCAGGTGGGGACCATGTACG
>CAXTWJ010000408.1:0-2518 GCA_964247925.1 uncultured Sphingomonas sp. | reverse complement strand
GCATCGCCAAGGTGATCGACGCGGCGGGGGCGGGCGACCTGTCGCGGCGCGTCGGCAGCGTGACCGGGTCGGGCGACGCCTTCGACCGGCTGGCGGCGCGGCTGGACGCGATGCTGGCCAAGGTGGAGACGCTGATGGGTGAGCTGCGCGTCGTGACCGACGGGCTGGCGCATGACCTGCGCTCCCCGCTCGCCCGGCTGCGGGCGCGCGCCGAGCAGGCGGTGCTGGCGGACGCGGGCGTGGATGCGGCGGCGCGCGACCAGGCGCTGGGCGGCCTGTTGATCGAGACCGACCTGGTGATGCGGATGTTGACCACGGCGATCGAGATCAGCCGGTCGGAGTCGGTGGCGCGCGACCGTTTGCAGCTGGCGGACCCGGCGGAGCTGATCGAGGAGGTCGCCGACCTGTACGAGCCGGTGGCGGACGAGGCCGGCCGGCCGTTCGCGCTGGCGCTCGACGCGCACCCGCCGGCCATGCCGATCCACCGCGAGCTGTTGAGCCAGGCGGTGGCCAAGCTGATCGACAATGCGCTCAAGCATGGCGATGGCGCGATCACGCTGCGGCTGTCGGCGAGGGCGGGGGCGGTGGCGATCGCGGTGGAGGATCGTGGCGCCGGCATCGCGGAGGCCGACCGGGCGCAGGCGATCAAGCGGTTCGGCCGGCTCGACTCGGCGCGCTCGACGCCGGGCGCGGGGCTGGGCATGGCGCTGGTGGAGGCGGTGGCGCGGCTGCACGGGGGCCGGTTCGAGCTGACGGCGAACGACCCGGGACTGGTCGCGCGGCTGGTGCTCCCGCTTTCCTGATCGCGCTCGACACGCGACCATGTATGACCGCCATGGGTGACAGCGGTGAGGTGTTACGGCCCTTGTCGCAATCTCGTCACCCGAGGAGGTGATGCTGATTGAGCAATGTTGAAGCCGTGCAGTTGACGATCACCGCCCTTGGGCTGGTGGTCGCGATTGTGAAGCTGGGGCAGAAGAAAGACTGACCCAGCAGGGCGGGCGTCTTACGGGGCGCTCGCCCCAATCTTTTTGAGCCCGCCGCGTTACGGCGCGACGGGCTCAGGTAGGTGACACCGATCGAGTCGATGAAGCCGTGCCTGACATACGCGCAACGGACGCTGAAATCCAGCCTGTTATAGCCACGCCCCCGCCTGCGCCGCCTCCAGCTCGACCGGGTCATGGGCGCAGAGGACATGAAGTTCGTCGCGCTTCTCGACCGACAGCGCGCGCAGGCGGGCCTGATTGTCGATGCGCGCGCGGCGATCGACCTCCATCAGGTCCTGGTACGCGGCGAGGCCCGGCGTGCAGTCCCGCTCCACCTGCCGCATCTCGCCACGGTAGAAATAGGCGTCGCCGGCGTGGAGGAGCCAGCCCTCCCGACGGCGGATCGCGACGCCGGCATGGCCCCAGCTGTGGCCGGGCAGCGGCACCAGCAGGATTTCCGGCGGCAGCCCGTCCAGGTCGCGCACCGCGTCGAACCCGAACCACGGCTCGCCCCGGGCGCCGTACAGCCGCCAGTCGCCGACCCCGTCCAGCTGCGGCGGCCGATAGCGCCGGCGCGTCACGAATCCGCGATGCGGGCGCGTGGCGGTCGTGTATTCCTCCTCCATCACGTGGACGGCGGCGTTCGGAAAGTCCTCCAGGCCGCCGGCATGGTCGAAGTCGAGATGGGTGAGCACGATGTGACGCACGTCCTCGCGCCGGAACCCCAGCGCCTCCACCTGGCGCGCGGCGGTCTCCGCCTCGCGCAGCTGGATGTTGAGCAGCGAACGGAAGAAGCGCGGCACGCGCGGTGGCGAGCCATGCGGGTGAT
Organism: uncultured Sphingomonas sp.; assembly: GCA_964247925.1. Taxonomy (GTDB): domain Bacteria; phylum Pseudomonadota; class Alphaproteobacteria; order Sphingomonadales; family Sphingomonadaceae; genus Sphingomonas. The sequence continues at coordinate 703 of CAXTWJ010000408.1, read as the reverse complement.
CGACGTCCTTCAGCCCGAAGCCGGTATCGACCAGCACCAGCCCGTGCGCGTCCGTCTCGAGGAGCAGGCAGTGGCAGACCAGACGCGCGAGCACACCCGTGCTGCGGCCGTCGAACAGCCGGCCGCCCAGCGGGCAGTCGGTGCCGCAGTTGAGATGATGGATGCGCATCGGCGGGGTCTCCGGGTCGAGCAGGGGCAACGCCGGGGCGGGGCGGGTGTTCAGCGCTTTGCCGTCGGTCCTGATCCGGATCAGCACGTTTGCCGACCGACCAGGTGGCGGAACCGATCGCTTGACACGGCGTTGCGGCGCGATTAACTGCCCTTTACCCCGCATAGCCCGGTTTCCGGCGGCGCCTCCACGCGCACGCCGCTATCGTGCGTTCGGGGGCAACGCGTCGAGATGGGTCCCGCGCCGCCATGCCGGGCCCGTGGAGCTAGGAGAAACAGTTCATGGCACGTATCGCGGGTGTCAACATCCCGACCAACAAGCGCGTGGTGATCGCGCTGACCTATATTCACGGCATCGGCCCGGCGAAGGCGAAGCAGATCACGGACAAGCTGCACATCGCGCCGACCGCGCGCGTGCAGGACCTGACCGATCAGGAAGTGCTGCAGATCCGCGAGACGATCGACGCCGACCACACGGTTGAGGGCGACCTGCGCCGCGAGACGGCGATGAACATCAAGCGGCTGATGGACCTGG
>CAXTWJ010000407.1:0-2531 GCA_964247925.1 uncultured Sphingomonas sp. | reverse complement strand
TGCCGAGGTGGATCATCTTGGTGCCGGTGTCGGCCTGCTGGCGGTTGTTGGTGACGGCGACCGAGTAGAACTCGCCGACGCTGTTCTCGCCCGCCAGCACGCAGCTCGGGTATTTCCAGGTAATCGCCGAGCCGGTCTCGACCTGCGTCCAGCTCACCTTGCTGTTGCGGCCCTGGCAGAGCGCGCGCTTGGTGACGAAGTTGTAGATGCCGCCGACGCCGTTCTCGTCGCCGGGATACCAGTTCTGCACGGTCGAATATTTGATCTCGGCGTCGTCGAGCGCGACCAGCTCGACCACGGCGGCGTGGAGCTGGTTCTCGTCGCGCATCGGGGCCGTGCAGCCCTCGAGGTAGCTGACGTAGCTGCCCTTGTCGGCGACGATCAGCGTGCGCTCGAACTGGCCGGTGTTCTCGGCGTTGATGCGGAAATAGGTCGACAGCTCCATCGGGCAGCGGACGCCCTCGGGGATGTAGACGAAGGTGCCGTCGGAGAAGACCGCGCTGTTGAGGGTCGCGAAGTAATTGTCGCGCTGCGGCACGACCTTGCCCAGCCACTTGCGCACCAGGTCGGGATATTCGCGGATGGCTTCGGAGATCGAGCGGAAGATGACGCCGGCGGCCTCCAGCTCCTTGCGGAAGGTGGTCGCGACCGAGACCGAGTCGAACACCGCGTCCACCGCGACGCGGCGCTTGGGCGTGCCGTCCTCGTTCACCTCCTCGACACCCGCCAGCATCTTCTGCTCGGCGATCGGGATGCCGAGCTTCTCGTAGACGCGCAGGATCTCGGGATCGACCTCGTCCAGGCTGCCGAGCTTCGGCTTCGCCTTGGGCTCGGCGTAGTAATAGGCGTCCTGATAGTCGATCGGGGGCACGTGCATCTTGGCCCAGTCCGGGGGCGTCATCGTCCGCCACAGCGCGAACGCCTTCAGCCGCCAGTCGAGCATCCATTGCGGCTCGTCCTTCTTGGCGGAGATGTAGCGGACGGTGTCCTCGCTCAGCCCCTTGGGCGCGAAGTCCTGTTCGATGTCGGAGTGGAAGCCGTACTCATACGTCTTGGCGACGGCGGCATAGGCCTGGGCGTTCTTCATGCGGTCACCCGGGGAGAGGAAAGTTGGGACAGGCTGACGCCCGCGAGCGCGCCGCGGATCGCCTGGTTGACGACGCCCCAATGCGGCCGGACCTGGCAATGGCTGTCGAGCGCGCAGTCGTGGCGGTCCTCGTCGACGCAGGTGGTGAGCGCGATCGGGCCCTCCACCGCCTCGCCGATATCGGCGAGGCTGATCGCGGCGGCGGGGCGCGCGAGGCGGCCGCCGCCGCCGGTGCCGCGCGCGCTCTCCAGCAGGCCGGCGGCGGCGAGACGGCTGACCAGCTTCTGCGCGGTGGGCAGCGGCACGCCCGTCTCGCCGGCGAGCGCGGTCGCGTTCAGCCGCGCGGTGCCACAGTGCCGCGCGGCGGCGGCCATGGTGACCACGGCATAGTCGGCGAGGGAGGAAAGGCGCATCTGCGAACGGTTCTCAAATCGGAGCGATCCGCTCCGATTGGCAGATGGCGTCGCGAGGGCGCCGCGTCAACCGGCTCAGCTGCCCGAAATGATCGGGTGGACCTGCCCCTCCAGCGCGCGGCGGCGCGCGATGGTGAGCTGCGCCAGCACGCCCGGCTCGTCGCGCATCCGGCCCGGGGTCAGACCGGTGAACTGCTTCACCTCGCGGATCATGTGGCTCTGGTCATAAAAACCGTCGGCCGCCGGCTCGGCGCCCGACGCCATCGCGACGGCGGCGCGCAACGCGCGATATTTGCGCGCGAGCAGCTTGGGCGGCCCGCCGTACAGGGCGTTGCAGCGCCGTTCCACCTGGCGGCGCGACAGGCCGGTCGCCGCCTCCAGCACGTCCAGCTCGGGCGAGGGCGAGCCCGCGAGCCAGGCATCCACCGCCTGGACGAACAGCAGCGTGCCGCCATGCCCCGGCCCGAACAGCCGCCGGAGCAGCGGCGCCGCCGCCTCCACCATGCTCGCCGCGCACGGGCAGGCGCGCAAGGGGATCGCGGTCTCCGCCACCGCGTCGCCGAACAGCTCGGTCGCGTCCAGGCAGCGATTGGCCATCGCGGACGCATCCGTGCCGATCAGCGCCGCCCAGCCCGCCGGCGTCAGGCCCAGCCCGAACACCCAGAGCGCCCCCGCCGCGACGATCCGCGTGGGCCCGGTGGTCGGGCCGACGACGTGAAAGGGCGGTGCCTCCTGTCGCGTGCCGTCGGCGAAGTGGTAGCAGCCGCTGCCCGCCAGCCGGAAGCGCAGCTGCGCATGACCCGCGCGCTCGACGTCATGGAAGTGAGGGCCGGGCGCGCGAAACCGGTAGAACAGCGACACGAACGGCCGGAGATCCGGGGGCGGCACCACGAAATCCAGTTCCAGCCCGCCCATCGCGACTCCCCCGGCCCGACCGACCATATCATTCCCACGCCCGTCACGAAAAGCGGCCCGGCCGCTCGCGCGGACCGGGCCGTGAGGGGGAGCGGCGTGAAACGCCGCCCTTGGGT
>CAXTWJ010000406.1:0-2534 GCA_964247925.1 uncultured Sphingomonas sp. | reverse complement strand
CCCGCCCTCCCCGTCTTTCCCGCGGGTTCCCCCCCCCGGCCCCCGCCCCCCGCGGGCCCCCCGCGGCGACGTGCGCGGCGGCGAGGTCGGAGACGTGGATATAGTCGCGCACGCCCGTGCCGTCGGGCGTGTCGAAGTCCGTGCCATAGACCGCGACGCGCTCGCGCTTGCCCGTCGCCGCTTCCACCGCGATCTTGATCAGGTGCGTCGCGCCCACCGTGGACTGCCCCGACCGCCCCCGCGGATCGGCGCCCGCGACGTTGAAATAGCGCAGCGCGCAATAGTTGATCGGATGCGCCGCCGCGACGTCGCGCAGCATCGCCTCCGTCATCAGCTTGCTCATCCCGTACGGGTTGATCGGCACCGTGGGATCGCCCTCCGCCACCGGCACGCGCGCGGGCGTGCCATAGGTTGCGGCGGTGGAGGAGAAGATGAAATGCGGCACTTGCGCCCGGACCGCGCTCTCCAGCAGCGCGCGCGTCGCGGCGGTGTTGTTGCCGTAATATTTGAGCGGGTCGCTGACCGATTCGGGCACCACCACCGAGCCCGCGAAATGCATGATCGCGCGGACGCCGTGCTCGCGCAGCACGTCCGCTACGCGCGGGTCGGCGACGTTCATCTCGATCAGCGTCGCGCGGGGATCCACCGCCCAGGCGAAGCCGGTGACCAGATTGTCGATCACCACCACCTCGTGACCCGCGTCGAGCAGCGCCAGCACCGCGTGGGACCCGATGTACCCGGCGCCGCCGGTCACCAATACCTTTCCGTCGATCATTGCCGGTCGTTAGCGGCTTCCTACATCGGGGCAAAGGAGTTCAGTTCATGACCGATTACGCGACGCTGGCGGGCGGCTGTTTCTGGTGTACCGAAGCCGTGTTCAAGGACGTGATCGGCGTCGAGAGCGTCGAGAGCGGCTATATCGGCGGCACGGTGGACGACCCCGACTATCGCTCGGTGTGCAACGGCACGACCGGCCATGCGGAGGCGATCCGCGTCGGCTTCGACCCCGCCCAGGTGAGCTATGCCGACCTGCTCGACATCTTCTTCGCCACGCATGACGCGACGCAGCTCAATCGCCAGGGCAACGACGTCGGCACGCAGTACCGCTCCGCCATCTTCCCCGAAACGGTGATGCAGGAGGAGCAGGCGAACCAGGCGATCGCACGGGCGCAGGAGGATTCGGCCAAGCCGATCGTCACCACGATCGAGCCGTTCGACCGCTGGTGGCCGGCCGAGACCTACCACCAGGATTACTGGGAGACGTCGGGCCGCTCGAACCCCTATTGCATGGCGGTGATCCCGCCCAAGCTGCAGAAGCTCAGGAAGAGCTTCGCGGCGCGGGCGAAGTCGATGGCGAATGCGTGATCCATTTTGTCATTTCCGCGAAAGCGGGGACCCAGCTTCGCAGCTCAGGCGATGGATCCCCGCTTCTGCGGGGATGACGTTCAGGAGCGATACGCCGCCCGTCGCAGCCGATCGTTGATCGCCGCGCCCACGCCGTCCGCCGGCACCGGCGCGACCGCGATGCGCGGCTGCGGCGTCGCGTCGGCGCGGTGCAGAGCTTCGAACAGGCGCGTGGCGGCCTCGATCGGGTCGCCGACGGCGGAGAGCGTGTCGTCGCCGGCGACCGCGCCGAAGCCGATCAGCCATTCGTCCCGCTCGGCCGTCAGCGCGTTCAATCGCAGCGGCTTCGTGGGCGCGTAATGACCCGGCAGCTGTCCCGGCGCGACCACCGCGTCCGAGGACGCCAGCGCCATTCCCAGTTCCTCCGCCGTGATCGGCCCCGGGCGCAGAATGCGGTCGCCCATCACGATCGTCGATTCCAGCCCCGCCGCGCACGCGCCGTCGTCGATGATCAGCGGCACGGCCTCTCCCAAACTTGCTGCGACATGGGCCGCGCGCGTCGGGCTGATCGCGCCCGAGCGGTTGGCGGACGGCGCCGCGAGTGGCCGGCCGCCCGCCGCCAGCAGCGCGCGCATGGCGCGATGCGCGGGTACCCGGATCGCCACCGTCGTCAACCCCGCCGTCCCCGCCGGCGCGAACCCCGCATCGGGCCGCGCCGGCAGCACCAGCGTGAGCGGCCCCGGCCAGAACCTGCTGGCCAACGCCCGCGCGTGGTCGTCGAACACGGCCAGCCGCTCGGCCGCGGCCAGGTCTAGCACGTGAACGATCAGCGGATTGTGGCCGGGCCGACCCTTGGCGGCATAGATGCGCGCCACCGCGTGGCCGTTCAGCGCATCGCCCGCGAGCCCATAAACCGTCTCCGTCGGTACCGCCACGATCTCGCCGGCCATCAACAGCGCCGCCGCGCGCGCGATCGCGGCATCGTCGAAAGGAAGGATCAGGCCCACGAAGACCGCATAGCCGCCCCGGGCCGACCGGGCCACGCCTTCACGGCTTGTTGACGGGCGCTGGGCTAAGATAGAGCAATGCGGTACCGGATCGGTGGATTGCTGGCGCTGTTCGTGCTGACGGCGATCATCAACCATCGCCTGTCCCAGCCCGCGCTCGACGATCCGCCCGCCGCCCCGGCC
>CAXTWJ010000405.1:0-2550 GCA_964247925.1 uncultured Sphingomonas sp. | reverse complement strand
GAGCTGAAGTCGCTTCTGTTCGCGACCAGGCGCTCGCTCTCATCCTATGTCGGGGGTGAGGTCGGCTACTGGACGGGCGCCTTTGGAGAAGGACGGCAGTGAGCTTTCGGCTCTCCTCCGGTACGCTCGACACCATGGCGGGCGTCTTTGCGCCATCGAAGAAATATCGGACTTCGGGTGGTGGAAAACCGACGAGTGCTGCCACGGGCGGGACCATGCTGGGTATGGCGGCCGCGTCGATGTTGGGACCAACGAAGTCCAAACCGCGCGCCTATCGCTCACCGTCGCAGACGAAGCAGGCGTTCGGAGGGAGCTCGCAGGCGGCGGTAAGTCGCCGCGCCATCTCGACCCTGGCGCGAACAGCGCGGCGCGCCCCGGAGGTAGTCGTGAGGATCACCGGCCGGCAACATGGGGGCGGGCACGTCCTTGCCAACTTTACCTACATCAGCCGCTTGGGCCACGGCTCGGATAAGGAGCTGGCGCTCTATACGAGTGACGGCGACGTGCTCCGTGACGGGCGTGAGATGCAGATCCTGGCGCAGGACTGGCATGAATGGGAGATGGGTGATGATGCCCGCCGAAAGGGAGCCACGTCGATCTCGATGATCCTGTCGATGCCGACCGGGACAGATCCAGAGCGGTTAAAGGAGGCCGCACTGGACTTCGCGCGGGAAGAATTCGCCAACCGATCCTGGGTAGCGTCGCTCCATGTCGATCGCGATCATCCACATGTCCATATGACCGTCGCCCGCCGCGATCTGGACGGGCGGCGCTTCCACCCGAACCGCGATGACCTCTTCCGCTACCGCCAGCGGTTCGCCGAAAAGCTGCGTGACCGCGGCATTGAGGCAAATGCCACGCCGGCGAAAGCGCGCGGGCTCGACGCCGCGCATGAACCGATCGCGGCCCGCAAGGTGCGCGAGAAGGGGGGTACACCGCGGATCGACAAGAGCCGGGCGGAGCGTGCTGTGACCTATCGTGAGACGGGGTCGGCCGACCCCGTCGAGACAATACTCGCGCAACGGCACGCAACGGTTCGGTCGGCCTATGAGCGCTCGATCGCCGAGCTGTCGTCCTCGTCCTCGATGGTCGATCAGGTGGTGGCGAAAAGCCTAGAGCGGTTCGTGGCCTCGATGTCGTCGCCGGAACCGAACTCCGCCAGAGCAGCGCGATCTCTGATCGAGATGGATGTTGTCGAGCGGTCACCGCAGCCGGCTCGAGGTGAAGACCAGGCTGGCGCCGAGCTCAGCCCGCTTGCCGCCGCGCTGGCCCGATCGGCGGCAATGCGCGAGAAACTCGAATCCGAGCGCGACCGGCCTGACGCTGCTACGTCACCGTCCGATGGTCGACAGGAGGCGCGTCCTTCGGGTGTTTCCGATCGTCTCCGCTCGCTGTTGGAAGAGGCCGAAAAGCAGTCCTCTTCATCCGCGTCGGGCACTGCAGACGAGGTGGTCCGAAAGACGCAGGAGCGCGATCGTGCCCAGCGTGATCGTGATCGGTCGCCAGACAAGGGTGGGCCACGCCGATGACCAAGGACACAACCGATGCCGCCCTGGCAGCCATGTTGGACGCGCTGACGCTCATTCAGGAGCAGCTCGACGGGGTCGCTCAGGGGAACGCCCGGATCGAAACAACGCAGGCCGACATTCTCGCGCGTCTCGACACGATCGAAGCGGGCCAGGCGGCGGTGACAGATCTCGTCCCCGTCCTGGAAACGATCCTGGCCCGCTCGATCGAGGATCGGGAGCTGACCCGCACCCAGCTTTCCGTCGTCGCGGGGGTGGCTGGCTTCGCCCACGCAGCGGCGTCTGGCAGCGCCGCGCCGCTGCCGGTCGATGTTGCCGATGACCCGCTGCTCGAGCGCTTTGCGCTCGCCCAGCCCGCGAGCCTCGTCTCGCAAGAGCGGGCGCTCGCCGACTGGCGCAAAGCCGCTAGTAGCGTCAGCGACGAGGAGTTGATCGCGATCCTGTCGACGCAGTACACTGCGTCGTTATCTGACACCGCGTCGACCCGCGTGCTTCGATTCCGGCTGGCTGCCATCTCTCGGGCGGAAATCGAGGGGAGGGGTCTCGTGCCGCCCAAGCCACCCGTCACAACAGTTGCGGAAAACGACAGGGCGGACAATCGGGATAGCAAATCACTCGGGCTCGCCACATTGTGGCGGGCAGGGGAGAGCGCCGCCTTGTTTGCCGAGCCGGAGCTCGCCGGCGCACTCGACATTTTCATCAACGCCGAGCGACGCGACGGCATCAACGGCGAAGAACGACTCTCCTCGGACCTTGCAGAACTGCACCGTGCTTTGGGAGATCGGCTGGCATCCGGTGAACGACCGTCCGCTCAAGCGGACGCCGCCGGTCATGCCGCGGCTCGCGCCGAGCTGGAGCGCTGAGCAGCCCCCATCGGGTGGTCCGGATTGTCAGTTAGCGCATTGTCGTCTCCGCCGCCATTGCCGGTCGTAGGTGGAGCGAAGCGGAACCGGATGCCGGCAATGGCGGTGTCGCCGCTTCCGGGGCCGGCGGGCGGTAGCCCAGGCTGCTGTGCGGCCGGACG
>CAXTWJ010000404.1:0-2555 GCA_964247925.1 uncultured Sphingomonas sp. | reverse complement strand
TGGCGCCGATCGCGTGAAAGGTGCCGAGCCAAGGCATCCCCTCCACCGCCTCGCCGACCAGCCGGCCGACGCGCTCGCGCATCTCGCGCGCCGCCTTGTTGGTGAAGGTGACGGACAGGATCTCCGACGGCCACGCCTTGCGGGTATGGAGCAGGTGGGCGAGCCGGGCGGTGAGCGCGGCGGTCTTGCCCGTTCCCGCGCCCGCCAGCATCAGCACCGGGCCTTCGGTGGTCATCACCGCCTCGCGCTGGGCCGGGTTGAGGCCGCGCAGATAGGGTGGGTCTGCTAAGGTCTGGGCTGCCTGGGTCACGACTTGAACAGGTAGGGAACGCGCGCGCGAAGGGCAATCGCTGCCTTTTCCATCATCGTGGCTGTCACAATCCGGTCATGGACGGGTCAGGCCGGGCGCGGCATACAGGGTCGATGCGGAGTGAACGGTCGAGCGGGCCCGCCATGCCGGGCGAATGGTTGGTGGGCGGGATCGCGGCGAGCGTGCTGGCGCTCGGGCTGCTGATGCATCGGACGGGGCTGGTGATCGACCCGGCCTCGCCGAGCCTGTGGCCGTTCTACGCATCCGGCGCGCTGGCCGCCGGGCTGTGCCTGGGCCTGCGCGCCGGCACCCGGCGGCATCACCGGGTGGCGCGCGATCTGGCGGAGTATCTGGCGCTGGCGACGCTGATCGCGCTGCTCGGCGCGCTGGCGAGCTATCCCGCCGCCGCGACCACGCGCGGCTTCATCGACCCGGCGCTGGCGCGGGCCGACCGGATGCTGGGATTCGACTGGGTCGCCTGGTATCGCGTGGTGGCCGCGCATCCGGTGCTGCAGGTCACCGGCCGGTTCGCCTATGACACGATCTACTGGACGCCGGGCGCCATCCTCGCCTTCTTCGCCTGGACGGGACGGCAGGACCGGGCGCGCGCGATGATCGCGGCGCTGGCGCTGGCGGCGGTGATCACGCTGGCGCTGTTCAGGCTCATGCCGGCGGTCGGGCCGCTCGCCTATCTATGGCACGGGCCGGTGCCGTACATGCCGGTCAGCGGCCTGTGGCAGCCCGAGCTGATCCCGCCGCTGCGCGAGCACCAGGTCCACCTGGTCGATGTCGGGCTGCTGCGCGGACTGGTGTCGATCCCGAGCTATCACACGGCGGCGGGCGTGCTGTTCGTCGCGGCCGCCTGGCCGGAGCCACGGCTGCGCTGGCCGGTGCTGGCAGTCAACGCCGCGATGCTGCTGGCGACGCCGGTGGAGGGCACGCACTATCTGGTCGATATGCTGGCGGGCGCGGGCGTGGCGGGCATCGCGCTGCTGATCGTGCGGGCGCTGCACCTGCGGCTGCGGCGGAGTGGGGCGCCGGGCGCGGTGGCGGGCCAGCGGGCGATGGCGCGGCTCTGATCCGCCGCTGTCTCCAAACCGTCACAATCCTGTCATGGACCGCGGGCAGGGCTGACGCATCATGGCTAGCACAGCTCTCGCCGGCGGCCAGTCGGAGTCGATCGTCCGCGGTCCCCGACTGAACGACGGTTTTCCGCTCGTCGGGCAACTCGGCTTCGGCGCGGCCGTGCTGGGCGGCCTGGCCTTTGTCGGGTTCAACATCCTGAGCGACACGGGCGCGGTGGGGGCCGCGCTGGAGGCGGGCACCGTGCTGCTGCTCGGCATCGCGCTGACCATCGCGCTCGGCTTCGAGTTCGTGAACGGGTTTCACGACACCGCCAACGCGGTGGCGACGGTGATCTACACCCGCTCCTTGCCGGCGCCGGCTGCGGTGATCTGGTCGGGCCTGTGGAACTTCATCGGCGTGATGTTCTCGACGGGCGCGGTCGCCTATTCGATCATCGCGCTGCTGCCCGTCGACCTGATCCTGAATATCGGGTCGTCCGACGGGTTCGCGATGATCTTCGCCCTCCTGCTGGCGGCGATCCTGTGGAACCTCGCGACCTGGTATGTGGGCCTGCCCAATTCGTCGAGCCACGCGCTGATCGGCTCGATCCTGGGCGTCGGTCTGGCGAGCCAGCTGATGGCGGGCGGGCTGGCCGGCACCACGGGGGTGGACTGGGCGCAGGCGCGCAAGATCTTCACCGGCCTGGCGATCGCGCCGGTGATCGGCTTCGCCGGCGCGTTCCTGCTCTTTCAGGTGCTGCGCGTCGTGGCGCGCAATCCGAAACTGTATCGCGAGCCCGAGGGCGACGCGCCGCCGCCGACCGGCATTCGCGCGCTGCTGATCGCGACCTGCACCGCCGTGTCGTTCGCGCATGGCAGCAATGACGGGCAGAAGGGCATGGGGCTGATCATGCTGATCCTGATCGGCTGCGCGCCCACCGCCTATGCCCTCAACCGCGGCGGCACCGAGCGCTCGGCGGTCGAGTTCGCCCGGACGGCGCGCGCCGCGCAGCCCGCGTTCCGCGCGCACGCGGGCGGGCTGGTGCTCAGCCCGACCGCCGCCGACGACGAGGACACCACCTACCGGCGCATCGTCGCCAACAAGCAGGTCGACGCCGTCTATGTGTCGTCGCCGCGCTTTGCCGATCGCCGCGTCGTGCTCTTGGAGCAGCTCGGCATTC